>CAZJTS010000379.1:0-1515 GCA_964548975.1 uncultured Fastidiosipila sp. | reverse complement strand
GTAGCTGCCCTGCTGGCGGCCGCCGATGTGTTCTGCTTTCCGTCAGAACGCGAGGGCTTCGGGGGCGTTCTCATAGAAGCGATGGCGGTCGGCTGTCCAATTGTGGCATCCTCCATACCGACGTCCATTGAAGTCCTAGGTTCTTCGCCCTCATCCGCAGGGTTGTTGACACCGGTGGCAGATAGCCGCGCTCTAGCCTCTGCGATTCACTCCCTGCTGTCAGATGAGCTTTTGGCGGCGAATAACGCCCGCCGCGGACGCGCCGGCTTTGAAGCGAATTATCAGATCGATTGGGTCAGTGAGCAAATGTCAAACTTTTTCCAAGGAATGGCCGCTTCATGAATGTTCTGATCATTCCTTCCTACTACGGATTTGGGGGATATGCGGGCTTCGGTATGTCACGAGCGGGCGTTTTTTTCCGAAGGCAAGCCATCGCCCTCGCAAGACACGGCGCCAGGGTAACTTTGCTCTACGTTCATTTCGACCGGCCCAGCGGAGTTGAAGTGCAAGAGGTCGACGACGAAGGCGTGCGCTGTATATATGTGCACGCTGCGCCACTGCCGCTCCCCATCAATCTCATCTACAAAGTACTGCTGGGCCTTTGGGCCACCCACAGATACATCGGCAATCACGTTGACCTTATTCACGCGCATGCCCATCGAGCTGGCTTGATAGCTCGCCCCATTTCCCGCCTCTTGAAGGTGCCCTACATAGTTACTGAACACTCCAGTCAGATTGAATCCGGCTTGAAGTTCCCATGGCCGCTGGTTGCCCGGTGGGAGTACACAGGCGCAGCTCGAGTCGTTGCAGTCAGCGCCGGCTTGGCTCGACGGCTGGAACGATACACTCACCGACCGATAACCGTGCTGCCTAATCTTGTTTCAGATGGCTTTTTCGCTCGCCTGCAGACTCCAACGTCAACCGCCCCGGCCCGCCCTTTCCAATTCATCTCTGTTGGCCGCGCTCACTATAACAAGGGCTGGGATGTATTGCTTCGAGCCTTTGCTGATTTGATCGCGAAAGGCGCTGATGCAAGTCTCGAGCTTATCGGCGGCGGTCCCGAAGAGGAAGAGCTGATCAAGCAGGCGACAAACCTGCAGATTCAGGACCGTGTAAGATTTTGTGGACGGCTTTCGCCGGAGGACATCGCCGATCGGATGGTAAATTCCGACTGCCACGTTCTCGCTAGTCGGCGGGAGACGTTTGGGATTGTTACGATCGAAGCAATGGCGCTCGGATTGCCAGTAATAATGACGCGAACCGATGCAGCCGAAGACATCGTCACTCCGGACTGTGGCCTCGTCGTAGACATAGATAATCAGGCGGGGCTCACTGACGCCATGGAGTCGATCATGTCCACCTATGCGACGTTCGATCCTGTTAGTATCTCAAGTAGGTGTAGGACTCGCTTCTCCGAGGAAGTCGTCGCAGGTCAAATCTTGAATTTGTATCGGGAAGTAGTTTCTCAATCGGACTAGCCTCGATCTTTCATGACGGCCCCGATCGGGGGTTGTC
>CAZJTS010000378.1:0-1608 GCA_964548975.1 uncultured Fastidiosipila sp. | reverse complement strand
CCTGACCGATGCCTTCTACAGCCTGTATTACTACGACAGTTATTCAAGATATGCCCTGAACATGGGCATTCTAGCCATCTTTGCCGCAGTCTTCTGCGTCGGCACCTACCTGGTCGTGAGGAGGAGAAAATATGCAAGTATTTAAACTCTGTCTCAAGATCATCAAGAAGAACCTGCCGCTCATGCTCATGTATGTGGGGATCTTTTTGGCCGTATCCATGATTATCGCATCGGCGAACAGCCAGCGGGGCGAACCGACTTCTGCCTTTCGCGCCAGCAAAACCAGCATGGCCTTCATTGCCGAGGAAGACACGCCCATAACCCGCGGTTTACGGACCGAACTGGCCAAAGTCGCCTCCTTCGTCGACCTTGACGATTCTGAAGAAGCCGTCAAGGATGCCCTGTTCTTCCGCAAAATCTATTATGTACTGCGCATACCCAAGGGCTTCACCGCAGACTTCCTGGCCCGCAAAGACCCTAAACTGCAGACGACCCTGGTCCCCGGCACGATCCCCGCCGTATATCTGGACATGGCCGTCGACAATTATCTCAACACCGCCAGACTTTATGTAGCTTCCCTTGAATCGATCGATGTCGAGTCAATCGCAGAGGCGGTAGCCAAAGACCTCTCCCTCACAGCCGAAGTGAAATTCTCGGTTCCGGAAGGCTCCGCAAGCGAAGAAAACGCTTCCGTCTATTTCTTCAACTATCTAGCCTATTCGCTGCTCTCCGTCCTGATCCTCGGGATCAGCTCCGTCATGATCGTGCTCAAGGACGCGGAAATTCAGAAGCGCCATCATGCCTCACCCATCACCAGAGATTCTCTCACCTCACAGATGTTCGGCGCCATGGCCCTCTTCACGGTCGCGACTTGGAGCATCATGGTCGCAGCCTGCTTCCTGCTGAATTTCAAGAACAACCTCAATGCCAATTTTCTCCTGTTCATGCTGAATTCATTTGTTTTCGCTCTAGCCAGCACGGGGATCAGCTTCCTCATCGCGAACCTAATCACAGGAAGAAACGCAATCTCCGCGGTAAACAATATCGTCACCATGGGCTCCTGCTTCCTCGGCGGTGTTTTTGTCCCGCAGGCCATGCTCGGTCCCACCGTTCTGCAGTTCGCGCGGTTGCTTCCGACCTACTGGTATGTCAAGGCCAACACGGTCATCGGCTCCTTGTCCAGCTTTAGCTCATCGTACACAGGCGAGGTCTATCGCTCCATGGCAATCGTCGCCGCCTTTGGCGTTGCGGCTTTTGGGGCATCGATCCTGCTTGGCCGCAGGAGAATTCAATCAGCTTGAAGCAAGCCCATGCGTTGGCCAAAGAACAGCCGAATTGGCATTGTTATCTGCACCCGGAACTACCGCCGAAAGTTGCCGCTGCAGCCCCTCAAATAAAAGATATCGGTTTACCTACCTTCTCCATCCCCCCGTGAGGTGCCTGAGAATAGTCCCCTTCATGATCAAGTCTCCGCAGACAAGTAAACGTGTGGTATCAAACACCACACGTTTGCGCAGTCGAGGACCAACGCCGCTCATGAAGGGGGACTTCGGCCGTTGTCCGACCCCGCCCTCGGATTTGGAAGGATTTTGTCACCAGAGCGGGCTC
>CAZJTS010000377.1:0-1612 GCA_964548975.1 uncultured Fastidiosipila sp. | reverse complement strand
CGGCGGTCGAGGTCGCTCGCGCGGACGGACTTGAACTTCGAATCCGTGGACTGCTTGCGAGCGGCATTGAAGCCGGGGGCAGCGGCGCTGACGGAGCCGGAAGCGCCGCCGGCCAGAGCACTGAGGAAGCTCAGGAGCTGGGCCTTCTCGAACTGACGCTGCAGCTGCATGTGTTTGACGCCTTGCTGATCCATCTCAAAAAGCACGCTGTACTTGCCGCCCATGATGAGGGCGTAGAGCAGATAGCCTGCCGTACTTAGCACGATCATGCCCGCAGCCAGGGCTGCGAAGATGGGGGATAGGCCCTTGAAGGCCTCCAGGAAGCTTCTTTCGAAGGTCTCGAGAAGCAACATCAGGAGGTACATGCCGAGAATGATGAAGAAGAAGATCCGCCAGATGACGGTGAGGATGACGGGGTTGCGGTAGAGACTGTAGTCGTAGGCCCAGCGCAGCTTGCCGTCCGGGCTGAGGGTAAGTGTAGTGGTTTTTTCGCGGTTCATAGTATGTCCTCGACCTTCATAACATTATCTAAATATTCGGCTGATTTTGTGTGGGCGTCAAGTGTTTTGGCCAAAACATTCTGCGCGACCAGCACAACACGCTGGCTTGTGCGTCAAAGAAAATTCACATTTTAGTGATTGACAAGCAATATGATTGCGGGGAAACTAATTGTGCACAATGCAATGAATAACAAGAGAAGCGTTCGACCGAATTGCTCCCAGTGAGCAGATAAAGGAGATACATATGTCAGTTTACGATTACAACTATACTTCGATTGAGGGCAAGCCTGTTGCCATGTCAGACTACGAGGGCAAGGTTTTGCTCATCGTCAACACTGCCAGCAAGTGCGGTTTTGCCCCGCAGTTTCAGGGCTTGCAGGAGCTTTACGAGAAGTACCATGACCGGGGCTTCGAGGTCATCGGCTTCCCGTCGGACCAGTTCATGGACCAGGAGCTCGACAAGGACACAGAGATCGCAAGCTTCTGCCAGGTGCGCTACGGTGTGAAGTTCCCTCTGTCTTCGAAGGTGGACGTGCGCGACGAGAACGCGATTCCGCTCTACAAGTACCTCACCGCGCAGAAGGGCTTCCAGGGCCTGGGCAAAGGTCTCAAGGCCAAAGGCTTCGGCATCCTCATGAAAACGAAGTACCAGGGCGGCTTCGCCGATGAGCAGATCAAGTGGAATTTCACGAAGTTCCTGGTCGACCGCGAAGGCAATGTAGTGGAGCGTTTCGAGCCGATCGTGGAGCCGAAAGACATTGCGGCACCGATTGAAGCGCTGCTTTAGAGGATTTAACACCATGAACGACGATGCCTTGAAACTCGAGAATCAGCTGTGCTTCCCGCTCTACGTGGCGGCGAAGGACCTGGTGGGGCGCTACAAGCCGCTGCTGGACCGGCTGGATCTCACGTACACGCAGTACATTGCCATGCCGTGCTTTGGCAAGAGAAGAGCCTGACGGTCAAGGACCTGGGCGATGCCCTGCACCTCGATTCCGGCACCCTGACCCCGCTGCTCAAGCGTCTTGAGGCCAAAGGCTACCTCGAACGCCGCCGCTCTCTGGCGGATGAACGCGTGGTGAACATCACGATAACACCCACAGGGGAGGACC
>CAZJTS010000376.1:0-1613 GCA_964548975.1 uncultured Fastidiosipila sp. | reverse complement strand
AGAATCGCATAGACAAAGAGACATTTCGAGCAGGCTCCGCACCAGATATTCTGCTTGGAGCCGACATTGCAAGAGCGAAAAATCGAAAAATACTGCCTGTAACGCGCAAACGATCTGGCGATTGCGATCTCCGCAAAGGGGCGCATCAGGCTGAAGTAGAAAATCTCCGGCTGTAAATACGTCTTTGTGTAGTGTTGAAAGGCCAGCTCAAATTCTGAAGTCTTGGAGTACTGGTGATTAATTTCTGTGCCCGGAACGCTGGCTGCGTTCGCACTGGCTTCATTGGACAAAACCACAGCCGTACTCCCGGTGAGGTATGCGCAAAAATATGAAACAAAAGCCAGCAAGGCCGAAAATGGTGTGTGGCCGTTGAGATACCCTTCTCGATTTAATCGCAGCATTTCGGGGTCCAGGGTGCGGCTGACCAGCAGGCGTCTGTCTCTTCCGTAGCCGCCGATCTCCATGGTGTCCAGACTTGCCTGGGTGGGATTGATCGCAAAAAGGAGGTTTTGGCCATGCAGAGGCCGCAAATGCTCGAGGGTGACGATCGAATCCTTGCCGCCGCCAATCGGGATCAGCCGTGTCTCCGCTGCCAGGAAAGTCTTGTCTGCAATTTCTGCAGGTTCAGCAGTCGAGATGAGTTCCATGAAGCTTATGCGGTCAGGATTAATCTCATTGCGGTAAAAAAACTCTCCCAGGCCGCCGAAGTAGAGCTGCTTCCACCACGCCAGCTGCGCTTCGTCGAGATAGGCGGCTTCGACCACAACACGCGGCGGACAGGCGATTTTCCAATAACTGACCAGCTCAACCATTCCAATCGAGAACAAAATCCGACGTGCCATCGGGCTGTCCGGGTGATTGAGGAGCGGCCAGCTCTGGCTGGGAAAATAGAGGCTGGGTCTGAATTCAGTCAAGCCGGGCACAACAAAGTGATAGCGGACCACAAAACCGCCGTCCTGTGGCTCGACCGTGAAATCTTTATAGATAAACTCCGGGAAACGCTCCCGCAGTTCTAGATACTGTGTGTTCATGACAAGTCCTACTCTCTGAAAACTTTCTCCACATTATAGTCCAAAGAACAATAGCGCGGAAAGGCAATCGGGTTTTCAGCCCTCGTTCATGCCTGCTTGTTTGTCCGCTCTGTACTGACGATAGATCGGCAAGTAGACTTCGCTGTCACGCGTCACGCAACCGCTCACACAGAAGTTTGCCTTGAGTTCGCTGCACATACCACAGGTGGTACAGCACTTGCCTGGCTCGATTTTGGCCTGTTGCAGCAGATCCGCCGGCAGATCCGGATAGGCGATGCTTTGGCGGCCAAAACCGGCCATTGCAAGGCCCCGGCGACGGAGAGCATTCGCTGCTACAGACGGTCCAAAATCACGAAACCAGCTAAAGCCCAACCCGACCATAGGAATCTCAGGATAGGCGGCCTGCACGGCAGCCACTCCCCTGATCAGGCGGTCACAGCCCTGCAACGGTGTTTCCTGCGCTCCTGCCTGTTTCTGGTCAAAGGGACGATTGATGTGCGGGACATAATACGGGTTGCCCATCGTGAACGCGAACAGCTCTACACCGGCCTCTATCAAGTCCCCTACCAGCCGCAGCGGTTC
>CAZJTS010000375.1:0-1619 GCA_964548975.1 uncultured Fastidiosipila sp. | reverse complement strand
CTGCCTGTACTTTATTGCTAGTAAGAGTTTACTTATTAATCAGAGCTTTGGCCAGCACGTACGCACAAGATGCTTTCGGCCGATATTGGGGACTTTGTCTGGGAAAGTAAGTGCAGAAGGTTAGATTTTCCACAACATTCCCCCCGGTAAATCTGTATAATAGGGAAAGTTTCGGCAGGCCAAAGCTGCCGCCAAGGGGGCTCTCATGATTCAAGTCACTAATCTCAGCTTGCGCATCGGTAAACGAGCGCTGTTTGAAGATGTCAACATCAAGTTCACGGAAGGCAATTGCTACGGACTTATCGGGGCCAACGGCGCCGGCAAGTCGACCTTTCTCCGCATTCTCTCGGGTGAGCTCGAGGCGACCACCGGCGATATCGCGCTGAACCGCGGCGAGCGACTGTCGTTTCTGCGTCAGGATCATTTCCAATTCGACAAGGAAACCGTTCTGGATACCATCCTGATGGGCAATCCCAGTCTCTATGCTGTGGCCAAAGAGAAAGAGCGTCTCTACGCGAAGACTGATTTCACCGAAACCGATGGCATTCGCGCCGCGGAATTAGAGGCAGAGTATGCGGAGCTAAACGGCTGGGAGTCCGAGACTTCCGCCGCTGAACTCATGACAGGCCTCGGCTTGGAAGCCGACCGGATTTACAAGAACATGTCGCAACTGGAGACGTCCGAAAAGGTGAAGGTGCTTTTGGCCCAGGCCCTGTTCGGCGATCCCGACGTCTTGCTTCTCGATGAGCCTACCAACCATCTTGATCTGGCAGCTATTGCCTGGCTGGAAGAATTCCTGATCAATTTCGAGAACACAGTCATTGTCGTATCCCATGACCGCCACTTTCTCAACCAGGTTTGCACGCATAATGCCGACATCGACTTTGTCCGTATTGCCATCTTAACAGGCAACTACGACTGCTGGTACGAATCTTCTCAGCTGCTCCTGCGCCAGATGAAGGACTCGAACCGCAAGAAAGAGGAGAAGATCAAGGAACTGCAGGACTTCGTGCAGCGTTTCAGTGCGAATGCTTCTAAGTCACGGCAAGCAACCTCCCGCAAGAAAGCGCTCGAAAAGATCGAGCTGGAGGATATCCGGCCTTCTTCCCGCAAATATCCCTACATCGACTTCAAGCCAAACCGCGAGATCGGCAACGATGTCCTCTGGGCCGAGGGGCTCTCAATCGAAGATGAAGGTGTTCTGCTGCTGAACAATGCGTCTTTCCGTGTGGAACGCGGTGACAAGGTAGTGGTCCTGGCGGAGGACGAAAAGGCAGCCAGCAAATTGTTTGAAGTGCTGATGGGTTCTGCAGAAGCTGCGGCGGGCAGTTTCAAATGGGGCACGACGACCAGTCAAGCACACTTCCCCAGAGAGTACAGTGATCTATTCGACTCGGACAACAGCATTGTCGACTGGCTCTGGCAGTTCACGGATTCACGTGATGAAACTTACGTCCGAGGCTTCCTCGGCCGTATGCTCTTCAGCGGTGAAGAAGCCCTGAAGCCTGTCCGCGTCTTGTCCGGTGGTGAGAAAGTACGTTGTCTCTTGTCCCGCATGATGCTGAGCGGCGCAAATATTCTGCTGATGGATGACCCGACGAACCACCTCGATATGGAAT
>CAZJTS010000374.1:0-1631 GCA_964548975.1 uncultured Fastidiosipila sp. | reverse complement strand
GTCCATCATTCCGGACACGAGCCGCCGCTCCCGCTTGCTGTCACTGCAACGCTTGACCTCAATCAGTATCGGTGTCTTCTTCTCGTTTTTTATGATGCTGGTGAATCGACTCAACGAAAGGCTCGAGGATTTCAGCCGCTCTTTCTCAACGTTGGCTTCTCTTTTTATTGGCATCGCCCTGGTCATTTCTCTGACCAGCCTGTTTCTGGTCCACGAGGGCTATGAGCGCAATCAAGAGAATCCTCGAATCGAAATCAAAGATATCCTGGATATTTTCCGCAAAAACAAAGCTTTTACCGTCAATACTGCCTCGCATCTCTTTAGGGGCCTGGTCTTTATGCTGATGACGGCCACGGCGACATACTATACAAAATGGGCTTATTGTACGGATCCTCTAACCGGTGAAGTCGATGCCGCCCTTTTCGGACGTATCATGGTCATAAACGGAGTGGTGGTTCTGGGACCCATGCTGCTAGCCGCAGTTGTCTCTCCCCGTCTGATCCGCCGTCTCGGTTCTGCCATTCGTCTGATAAACCTGTCCAGCCTGATTTGCGCGGCCGGCGGTCTTCTGATGTTCACCCTGCAGTTAACCGGCATCCTGTCAGGCAGTTATGTCTTGTTCATCACCCTTTTAGCCGTGATGATCTTCGGCAGCGGTCTGAATTCTGTTCCTTCCCAAATCATTAACCTGGAATGTATTGACTACAATGTCTATCTGACCGGCAAAAGCATGGCCGGCATGATACATGCCTTGAGTCGTCTGCTCGGCAAAGCCCAACAGGCATTGAGCACTTTGGCCGTCGGTATGCTATTGGCAGCCGTTGGTTACAACGTCGACTCGTCGAGCGGCCATTATGCCGGAGATTTGGCAAACATTCCGGTGATGCTCAGCGGTTTCCTCGTCATCAGCGCCTTGCTGCCGGCTGTATTTTCACTGATTTCTATCTTAATCAACCGTCTGTACCCGATCAACGAACAGATTCGACAAGAAATGCTCCATCAGCAGGCCATCACTAAAACAGAGGATATTGTATGAAGAACCTTTGTGGAAGGCTAAATCCTGACATCTCAGCACGCGAGAAGGAGAATGCTGCCCTTGCGCGCGATGCAGCCCGCGAAGGCATAGTCCTGCTGAAGAGCGAAGGTGCCCTGCCCTTGCAGGTTAACCGTGTCGCACTTTTTGGTATGGGTGCCCAATCATTGTCTGGCGCTTAATTGAAACTATTTTCGGACTTACATTTACCTTTGGCCTCTGTCCTCATGGTCTTCGCGCCAAGAGCCTGGCAGCATTAAATAAAAGTCGAGCCTGAACACCCGGTCCCCACGCAGAGCACGCGGGCATTATGCACGGTACGAGCAGGTTTAAGATCTTGCCATACGCCCTCAAACTACTGGTCGCGGTATGCCGGTAAACACTTCATCAATGAGAGCAGCATGGCGAACAGTTGCTCGGCGACCAAGATTCCAGATGCGGCGGAAGCGGCGCTCAGCTCCTTGACACATGGGTGGGAGGGCTTTCTATCGGCACTTGAATTTACACTTCAAGTGCAACACCTCTGAAAAAAGAAAGTGCCCCTAGCACCGGTCCCCTTACAATGATAGTAACTACCCACTCAAAAGAAGGAATCGGA
>CAZJTS010000373.1:0-1633 GCA_964548975.1 uncultured Fastidiosipila sp. | reverse complement strand
CGATCGCACCGCCATAAATCCCGCGCCGATTCTGCTCCAGCTCCGCAATGATTTCACAGGCCCGAATCTTCGGCGCTCCTGAAAGCGTCCCCGCCGGCAACACCGCCGCTACCGCATCCAAGGCATCGACCTCATCCCTGATCTCCGCTCTTACCGACGAGCCGATATGCATGATGTGCGAAAACCTTAGGACAGACTGATAATCCTCCACCTCAACCGAACCAAAACGACTGATCTTACCCAAGTCGTTTCTACCGAGATCCACCAGCATATTGTGCTCAGCCAGTTCTTTAGGGTCTTGAAGTAAATCTTGCTCGAATTCGTGGTCTTCTTTGGCTGTCTTGCCCCGCGGCCTTGACCCGGCAATCGGGAAAGTGTGGAGCACGCCGCGTTCCAGCTTTAGCAGTGTCTCCGGTGATGCGCCTGCAATTTCAATAGCATCGCTCGAAAAGTAAAACATGTAAGGCGATGGGTTCAATTGGCGAAGCATTCTGTAAGTGTCGAACAGCGAACCTTCAAAGGACGCCTCCAAACGATTCGACAACACTACCTGGAAAATATCGCCCTCATAGATGTAGTTTTTCGCTTTGTCGACGATCTCCCGGTATTGGTCGAGGGAGAAGTAAGGCTTTACTTCAGAGGTCAGCCGACCTTTGAGATTTTCTTGAGGTGTGCCATAGCGGATCAGTGCCTCCATCCGATCCAGCTCCAGCGCCGCCTCCCGGTACGCGTTGTCGAGGTCATCGATGGGGAGATTGACGATCAGGAAAATCTTCTGCCTGAAGTTATCGAACGCAATTACGCGATCAAAAAGCATGAGGTCGATGTCCTGGAAGTGGTCTTCTGGTTCGGTTCCGGCCGTTTCCAGACTCGGCTCCGCATACTTGAAATAATCGTAAGCGAAGTAACCCACCAAGCCACCTGTAAATGGCGGCAACTCATCGATCGCAGGGCTCTTATATTCGGCCAGGATACGTCGGATCTCTTCGTTCGGGTCCTCGGTCTCGAACTTCTGCTCGCCGATCCGCATTTGGCCGTCAAGGCAAGTCAACTCCAGCTTCGGCTCGTAGCCCAGGAAAGTATAGCGCCCCCACTGCTCATGCCCGGCCACACTCTCCAACAAGAAACAATGCGTCGATGCCCGCTTCAAGCGCCGCATCACTTCCACCGGCGTAATAAAATCGGACAAAATCTCCCGACTGATCGGCAGGATGGTATAGCGCTTCTCCGCCCGATACGCTTCGGCGGTTTCGCGGCTGGGTTTGAGGTTGGTGTGGTTCATGGTCGCGTTCGCGTCGCTCATGTGGTCGTTCATGTGGTCGTTCATGTGCTTCCCCTTACAAAAAAATCCTCGACAGACATAAGATCTGTCAAGGACGAAAACATCAGCTCCGCGGTGCCACCTTGATTCGCAACTTTCGTCGCACGCTTTGGGGATACGATCATATCCCTGACCTGTGACGCCGGTCCTACGTCGCAGCATAGTTGAGAGTTGGTGTGGGTTATCCTTAGGTAAGGTTAGGTAAGGTAAGGTAAGGGTCCACTCCTCGTTCCTCTGCGCCCTCAGCGGTCCATTTGTAGATTTGGTTTCTATCCGACTCTCAGCATCTCGGACTCTCTGTGAGACCAGCAA
>CAZJTS010000372.1:0-1633 GCA_964548975.1 uncultured Fastidiosipila sp. | reverse complement strand
AAAAAAATTGTTCCGGCCTACCAGCGATTCGTTGAGCATGTGAAAGCGGGTACCGCTTCGCCGGATTTTCTCTTCATCAATGCGCAGCGACCGCCGGGGCTTTTGCTGACGCATTTTCTTGCAAAAATGTTGACCTTCAATACACATCGTCGCCTCAAGTCGTTTGGCCATCCGAAGGATGCCGTCTCTGAGTATGTGAGCGGAGACCGCGATTGAGGACGCATACGTACTTGCGTCCCTAAGTTCCAGCCCCTACAATGACCCTATAGCAATTCATTAACAACATTGCATTCCCGAGAACGGGAAGTGATAGGAGGTTAGGAATGAACAAGGAACCAATTTCCAATAGGACAACTGAACCAAAGCAAGCGCGCACGCTTACAAACGAAGAGCGCAATCAGAAGACCAGACGGCTAACTTTGTTGGCGATGTTTCTGGGGATTCAGCTGCTGCTTATTTTGACGCCCCTGGGTTTTGTGCCGCTGGGTGCGATCAATGCCACGACTTTACATATCCCGGTGATCCTGGCAGCGATTCTACTGGGGCCGATGGAAGGCTCGATTCTGGGCTTGGTCTTCGGTTTGTCGAGCGTGATTAAGAATACGATGACGCCGAATATTACCAGTTTTGTGTTTTCGCCTTTTGTGACGATCGGGGGCTTCGGCGGTAATGCCTGGAGCCTATGGATTGCGCTGGGGCCGAGAATTCTCCTTGGTTTATTTACCGCGCTGATCTTCCGCTTCATTAGAGATCGCTTCAACAAAGGCACGATCGCGTCCGGTGTGGCGGCGGGGGTGAGTACTTTCCTTCATACCGTGATGGTGATGGGGAGTATCTATCTGCTCTTCGGCCGACAGTATGCCGAGGCGCAGAATATGAGCCAGGCGGCTCTACTGGGCCTGATCGGGACCGTGATCAGCGTGAATGGCGTAGCTGAGCTGATCATCGCGGCGGTGGTTGCGATGGCAGTCTATAAGGTCACCGCGGGTCGGAAGGAAAGAAAATGAAGAAGATATTGGTAGGGATTACGGGCGGCATCGCAGTTTTTAAGGTGGCGCAGCTGGTCAGTAATTTGGCCAAAAAACACGACGTCCAAGTGGTCATGAGCGACAATGCCCTGGAGCTCATGACGCCCCTGACGTTCGAGACGCTGACCGGCAAACCGGTGGTGACGAAAATGTACGGGCCCGGAATCACACACGAGATGGTCCCGCATATCGAGCTGGTGAAGTGGGCCGACCTGATCGTGCTCGCGCCGGCGACGGCGAATATCATCGCGAAAATGGCGCACGGCATCGCCGACGACATGATCTCCACGATGATGTTGGCGGCCAGGTCACCGGTGCTACTTTGCCCGGCAATGAACACCTTCATGCTGAATCATCCCGCCACTGTCGAGAATCTGAACACCTTGCTCGGCAGAGGGATTGAGATCATGGACACGGAAACGGGTATGCTGGCCTGTGCGGATTTCGGATCCGGCAAACTGGCGTCACCTGAGGCGATGCAAGCAAGGATTGAGTCGATGCTTCAGCCGAAACTCAAGCAGGATCTGAAAGGCCTCAAGGTCACCGTCACTGCCGGGCCGACCCGAGAAGCCGTGGATCCGGTGCGTTATATTACGAACCATTCC
>CAZJTS010000371.1:0-1696 GCA_964548975.1 uncultured Fastidiosipila sp. | reverse complement strand
CCTTCCGTGGACGACATTATCATCCAGAGTGCGCACGTCACCCAAATCGGTGATTCACTGGTCTACCTGATCAAGAGTCGAACGATTTCGCTTGAGCAGCTCATTACCAAGCGCGCTTTCGATATACTCCTTTCCGCTTTCTTCCTGCTGCTCACCGCCCCTCTGCTCGTCGTCATCGCGATCATCATCAAGTTGACCGATGGCGGTCCTGTCTTCTTTTATCAGACACGTTATACACGGAACGAGGCCAAATTCGACATCATCAAGTTCCGTTCCATGGTCGTCGATGCCGAGAAGCATGGCGCACAATTCGCCACGCAGAACGACAGCCGGACCACACCGATTGGCCGTTTCATCCGCAAGACGAGAATTGATGAAATTCCTCAGTTCCTAAACGTCCTGAAAGGCGATATGTCCGTCGTCGGTCCGAGAGCTGAACGTGTCGAAAACTATGATGCTTACGTGGCCATGATGCCGGAGTTTGCTTATCGCTCGAAGGTCAAGGCTGGCATTACAGGTTATGCGCAGATCTTTGGCAAATACAATACATCCTTCGAGGACAAAGCCCGGATGGATATCTACTATATTGAGAATTTCAGCCTGCTCTTCGATATCAAACTGCTCTTGGCTACAACAAAAGTCCTCTTCAAATCCGATTCCACTGAAGGCTTCTCCAGCTCTTACTTCACAGACACCGAGGACGATGACGATTCTTCTGCCAAGCAGTGATGTACGCCGATCAGGAAACCGAGCATCAGGAGTATAGCCGGATTCGTCAGAATCGGTTGAACGAAGCCTATCCCGAACACGATCATTAGCGTCAGTAAACCTGTACCCAAGAGTAACTTCTTTTGCCAAAACACCCGCCATTTGGCCAAAAGCGGATACATCAGCATACTCAGCCAGAGCACCAAGCCGATCAGTCCATAAGCCAAGGTATATTCCAAGAAGAAATTATGCGGCGGCATCACCACCTCGCGATCATTCACGTAGATATAAGCCACTGTATACTGGCGATAGCCCGGTCCTGTAATGACGTTCGTCGAGATATCCCCCAGCGCTTCTCGCCACACCTGCGTGCGGCTGCGAGTGCTGTCGGCGATACTTTTCTCGGCTTCGGTTGTCGGCTCACCTTCAGTCGGCGGAGCTTCTTCAGGCTCTTCTTCGATATCGCGCTCAGGCAGGAATTTCGCGAGCTGATTAATCACGGGGAAACGCTGAACCCCATAGGCCACTCTGCCGTTCACCAGCGACATGCCCAATACGGTTAGGACGGCCAAAACAATGACCAGGCCTGTAAGCACGAGTTGACGGAGACCCATCATGTAGGCGCAGACGACACTGACAATGAGCAGAAGCATGAGCAACAATGAGTTCATCCGCGATCCGGAAATCACCACCAGGTAAATGATGGTAAAGAGATGAAACAAGAAGATGAGCATATGCCAAGGGGCTCTCCCATTACGCTTCAGGCGCAGAAATAAGGCGTAAAGATGCAGCGGGAATATACTCAGGAGTGTAATTGTCCTTATGGAATGACTTTGCAAAACCTTGAAGGCAATAGCTCGATTCGTCAGAGCAAGCGGGATACTAATCACACAGACAACACAAATGAAAAAGATCAGTACCCTCAGCATGATTTTCGTCGCCGGCCTGAAAAGTACAATGTATAGAAGTAGCCATAAGGTGCTGAGGT
>CAZJTS010000370.1:0-1699 GCA_964548975.1 uncultured Fastidiosipila sp. | reverse complement strand
CCCCATTGCTCAGAAAGGCAAGCTCAGCCACACCGGCCGTAAAGCGGCGGTCCACCCGAAGCTCGGTCATGGTCTCGTAAAAGGCGATGGTCCGGTCCAAATCTTTTACCCGAAAAGTAATGTGTTGTAAATGCATGTGAATTTCCCTTCGATTGATTTGTTTCAGGATACCACAGCAGCGGCCACGCCTGCTGTCACGGTTTCTTCTTGAAGTGGCGACGCACGAGGAGGAGCAGGTTCACACCTGCCGCCCCAAGGAAGACCCAGGAAGGCCAGGGTAGGCCTGCCAAGCCGGGAACGGTGTCAGACATGGCGAAGATCGCTGCGGCAAGGCTGAAGGCTGCGCATAGGATGGCCGGCAGAAGCTGATCATAGAAGCGTTTGCGCTCTTTGAATGAGCGGCTCAGGCCGTTGACCTCAAGGTGAAGGCTCAGTTCTCCGCTGTTGGCCCGGCGGAGCAGCTCCTCAATTTCCGCCGGAATCCGCAGCGTCTTGTCCGCGGACATCAGCAGATATTCAGCGTTCTTGCGGAGGCGGCGTTTGACCTCGTCTCCCAGAAGCTCAGAGGTATAGATGTGATTACGCATCATTTCGATGAAGTTAATGTCCGGGTCAATGAGCACCAGCGTTCCCTGCATGGTGAGGATGCCGCGGCCCAGCATCGTTACGCCGCCGGGTACAGAGAGGGCGTGTTCGCGGGCTATCCCCAGCGTCTCCTGCAGCATCAGGCCGAGATTCATGTTCTTCAGTGGCATATTGGCATATTTGGCCAAAAGCAAGCCCACATCGGCACGCAGACCAGCCAGGTCCACCGTCTTTGTGGCGTGCGTCAGGGTCAGCAGGACCTCCGTGACTTCCCAGGCATCGTTCTGGACAATACCGATGACGGCGCGCTTCAAGAGCTCGCGCTCGACCTGTGAAAGCCTGCCCATCATGCCCAGATCCAGCCACACGATCTTGCCTTCCCGCACCACGAAATTACCGGGGTGGGGGTCGGCCTGGAAGAAGCCATCGTCGAGAATCTGCTTCACGTAGTTCTCGACCAGCTTCTCACCCACCTCGCGCGCATCGTAACCAGCCTCGGTCAGCGCTGCCAGCTCGTCGATCTGTATACCTTGCACATCCTCCATTACGAGGACTTTGGCCGTGCTGAGTTCTGCATAGACGATCGGTGCCGATACGTACACAATCCCGGTGTTGCCAAGGCTGAAGTCCGAGACATTCTTCGCCTCGATCAGGAAATCCAGTTCCTGCTGCGCTGTAGCCCAGATCTCGTCAATCACCGCGTCGAGATCCATCGTGTTGCCGATGCCCCTGGCAAAGGGGCGGAAATAGCGACGCAGAAAGTGAAATACGCCATGGAGAAGAGCTACATCGTTTGCCATGGTCTTGTAGATACCTGGTCGCTGCACCTTCAGCACTACACGTTCGCCGCCCGGCAGCACAGCCCTGTGTACCTGCGCGATCGAGGCCGTCCCTACCGCCACAGGATCCACGACCGCAAACAGTTCCTCAAGCGGCCGCTTAAGCTCGTTTTCTACTACCTTGCAGATTTGGCCAAAGTCAAGCGCAGTCATCTCCGAACGCAGCAACGCCAGCTCATCGCAGTATTCTACCGGGAGGAGATCATTGCGCATAGACATGATCTGACCGAATTTCACATACGTCGGTCCCAACTCCTCAAGCGTACGGCGAAGCT
>CAZJTS010000369.1:631-1725 GCA_964548975.1 uncultured Fastidiosipila sp. | reverse complement strand
GAGTATGCGAGTCACGACCAGACGCTCTTTATCCGGGGTGAAAACCTCTTCACGCAAGACGATGGACAGGGAATCGATACCGGATGGCATGTGCTCAAACGGGATGTTGTAATCCGACAAAATCTTCATCACTTCTAAGGCGAAACCGACCTCGCTGTTCATGAGGTATTTTTCGATGTGAAGAATGCAGAAGCCTTTTTTGCCCGAAATGCCGGTAATAATGCCGTCAAAATCGCTGCGTCTCGCGACGATGGAGGTGCCTGCGCTGTCCGGATTATTCGTGTTCTTGATCTGCAGCGGGACGTTCCCGCGGCGAACAGGCTCAAGGGCAGCTTCGTGCAGGACGGAAAAACCTGTGTAAGACAATTCGCGCATTTCGTCGTAGGTGAGCTCGGTGATCGGGTGCGGATTGGGAATCAAGCCGGGGTGCACAGAATAGACGGCGTCGACGTCCGTCCAGTTCTCATAGATGCGGGCGTGGAGGGCAGCTGCGAGAATCGAGCCGGTGATGTCAGAACCGCCGCGGGTAAACGTGATGACGTTGCCTTCTTTCGTATAGCCAAAAAAGCCTGGGAACACCACGATATCAGAGCGGTCCAGCAAACTGTCACGCAGATTATCATAGGTTTCAGCCAGGGGTCTGATGACCCCCTTGATGTTGCTCAGGTAGAAACCTGCTTCATCCGGTGAAATATAGGTGGCGGGAATACCGCTGTTGCGCAGGTAATCGGCGATCAGCTTGGCGTTATTGTCTTCACCGGCTGCCTTGAGGGCATCCGTCAGGAGCGGGAAGTCATGGCCGTAACGCTCGATGCGAGCCGACAAGTCCTGACGAACCAGCTCTGTGTAGTCGGTGGGAATATCCAGCGACTCCGCGATCTCGCCGTAACGCGACGCAATTTTCTCGATCAAGTCACGCCCTTCGTAGTCATGGGCAATTGCCGAGGCCAAAGCAATCAGCATATCGGTGATCTTGCTCTCTGAAGCCACGATCTTGCCGGGGGCGGAGACCACGATGTATCTTCGGTGGGAATCACGCAAAATGATATCACGCACTTTGCGGATCTGTTCGGCAGAGGCCAAAGACGAGCCTC
>CAZJTS010000369.1:0-621 GCA_964548975.1 uncultured Fastidiosipila sp. | reverse complement strand
TATACTTACAGGGCAGATTTCATTCATGGCAAGGGTCATTTAGGCCTTGCGGACAGAGGAGAGAGCCATGTTCAGGCAATGGATTCCGGATGCTTATTATCAGAGTCTGGCACAAGTCCCGATTCAAGGCTTGTTCCGCAGGGGCTACCGCGTGGCTTTGCTTGATATTGACACTACGCTGGCTGCCCACGGAAGCAGCTTTGGCCAGGACTACGCGCACGCGCAGGTAGACCGTTTTCAGGCTGCCGGGTTTCAAGTATACATCCTTTCGAATGCGTTTCAGCACAGAGCTGAGAGTTTCGGGCAGGACTTCGGTGTGACCATCATCGGGGATGCCGGCAAGCCGGGCACGAAGGGTGTAGAGCGGGCATTGCAGGAGTCCGGAGCGCGCCGAGAAGAGCTCCTGCTATTCGGAGATCAGCTCTTCACTGATGTCTGGTCGGGCACGCGAGCCGGGATTATGACAGTTCTCCTGGATCGTTTGAGTACCCACGAGCCATGGTATATTCATCTCAAGCGGATCGGGGAGCGATTTGTAAAATATGCAACGAAGACACGCGCACATTTTGACCGCATTCCGGAGGTCTCTTCCGAAATTGATGAGATCGGAAGAGCACACGT
>CAZJTS010000368.1:1390-1728 GCA_964548975.1 uncultured Fastidiosipila sp. | reverse complement strand
CCGGGAAGCGGGGCTTTTTATTGCCGGTCGCATTGCCGCCCACTGCGCCAGGTAAGGGCATCCCTTACCTGGCGATTCGCGGCAACCATGATGAAGACTTGACACCCGAAGAGGCCGCTGGCTACGGCTTTCCGCTCTTGATCAATGAACACTTCTTTGTCAAGGACAGCGGTGGGCACTGGTGGCAGTTTCTGGGACTTGAGGACATCCGTCTCGGCAAGGCGGATGTACAGAGCAGTCTAGCCAGGCGTTCTTCGTTCTCCCCGGCTCCGAACCCTTATGCGGTGATACCTGCTGGTCGAAGAGTGGTTTTGGCCCACAATCCGGATACCGTACTT
>CAZJTS010000368.1:0-1380 GCA_964548975.1 uncultured Fastidiosipila sp. | reverse complement strand
CTTGAACTGGATCGCGCTCATGCCGCTTTCTGCTTCAGCGGACACTTTCACGGCGGGCAAATCCACCTGCCGTTGCATTTGGAGTACAACGTTCTGCGCGGCGAAGTGCTGTGCCGCTGTGGTTTTACCAAAGGCTCACACCCAATTCGTGGCCTGTGGCATTTTATTTCACGCGGTTTCGGCAACGTACTCTTTCCTTTGCGCCTGGACGCCAGACCGGAAATCTCCTTGATCACCTTGCACGAAAGCACTGCTCCCGCCCCGTCCGAAACCAATGACAAGATCATCGCAGACTATCTGCTCGAAAACGATCCTGTCAAGAAATAGTCTGCATAGAGCCGCCTGACGAGCGGCACACGGCAGACTGACCTGACTCTTCAGTTGAGCTGCAGAATAGCCGAACTCAAAAGGCACAACCGGTCTTACGACGGGTTGTGCCTCTAGTCTTAAGCAGTTATGAATTTCGCTGACTTGGGAGTTCCGCAGATCTTAGGCCTTGCCTTCGGAGCCGAGAACGTTCTTGATCTTGTGAGCAACCATACCCTTAACAGCTTCGCGAGCAGGAGTCAGATACTTGCGCGGATCGAATTCACCCGGATGCTCGCCCATGTATTTGCGGATCGAGCCAGTCAGAGCCAGGCGGATGTCGGAGTCGATATTGATCTTGCAGACGGCGGATCTGGCTGCTTCACGCAGCATGTCCTCAGGAATACCGATAGCGTCGTCCATCTTGCCGCCATATTGATTGATCATTGCGACGTATTCAGGAATAACCGAGGATGCGCCATGCAGAACGATTGGGAAACCAGGCAGACGCTTGGTGATTTCTTCGAGGATGTCGAAACGCAGCTGGGGTTTCTGGCCGGGCTTAAACTTGAAAGCGCCATGAGAGGTGCCGATGGCGATTGCCAGAGAGTCAACACCGGTGCGGGTGACGAAATCCTGAACCTGGCTGGGGTTGGTGTAGCTGGCTTCTTCAGCGTCAACGGATACTTCGTCTTCGACGCCGGCAAGGGTGCCGAGTTCGCCTTCGACTGTAACGTAGTTTTCGCGAGAGTGGGCGTATTCGACCACCTTCTTCGTCAAGGCGACGTTCTCTTCATAAGGCAGACCGGAGCCGTCGATCATGACGGAAGTAAAACCGCCGTCAATACAGCTCTTGCAAAGCTCAAATGAATCACCGTGGTCAAGATGCAATACGATAGGCAAATCTGTCTCGATCAGGGCCGCCTCGACAAGCTTGACGAGGTACGTTTGATTCGCATAAGCGCGAGCACCCTTAGAGACCTGAAGGATCAAGGGGGAATTGAGTTCTTTAGCAGCTTCTGTGATGCCCTGGATGATCTCCATGTTGTTTACGTTGAAAGCGCCGATGGCGTA
>CAZJTS010000367.1:0-1738 GCA_964548975.1 uncultured Fastidiosipila sp. | reverse complement strand
CAAATAGGAGGAGTGTCATATGCAGGATAAGGCAGAGAAACCGGGCCGTTTTGGCGGTCACGGTGGTCAATATATTCCCGAAACCCTCATGAATGAGATTCAGGAGCTCGAAAGGGCCTATGAATTCTACAAGAACGATCCGGATTTCACAGCGGAGCTAGACAGCCTGCTGAAGAATTACGCAGGTCGACCCTCCCTGCTGTATTTTGCCCGGAGGATGACCGAGAATCTGGGCGGCGCGCGTATCTATCTCAAGCGTGAAGACTTGAACCACACCGGTTCGCATAAGATCAACAATGTCCTCGGTCAGGTACTCCTGGCTAAACGCATGGGCAAGACCAGAGTGATTGCCGAAACCGGCGCCGGTCAGCATGGGGTGGCAACAGCGACCGCCGCTGCGCTGCTGGGCCTGGAATGTGAGATCTTCATGGGCAGGGAAGACACGGAGCGCCAGGCGCTGAATGTCTACCGCATGGAGCTTTTAGGGGCCAAAGTCCACGAAGTGACCAGCGGTACAATGACACTCAAGGATGCTGTCAACGAGACCATGCGGGAGTGGACGAAACGTGTACATGATACGCACTATGTCCTGGGGTCGGTCATGGGGCCGCATCCTTTTCCCACGATTGTGCGGGATTTCCAAAGCGTCATCAGCCGGGAAGCCCGTGAGCAGATTTTGGCCGCTGAGGGCAGATTGCCGGCCGCCGTGGTGGCCTGTGTCGGCGGAGGCAGCAACGCCATGGGTATGTTCTATCACTTTATTGAAGATGCTTCAGTGCAGCTAATCGGCTGTGAGGCGGCGGGTCGCGGCATTGAAACTACGCAGCACGCGGCAACGATCGCTCGCGGTACTGCGGGCGTGTTTCACGGGATGAAATCCTATTTCTGTCAGGATGATGAAGGGCAGATCGCTCCGGTCTATTCCATTTCGGCCGGCCTGGATTACCCGGGCATCGGCCCTGAGCATGCGTACCTGCACGATATCGGCAGGGCACAATATGTGCCAGTGACGGATGATGAAGCAGTAGACGCATTCGAACATTTGGCTCGCACGGAAGGGATCATCTGCGCAATTGAGAGCGCGCACGCGGTTGCCCATGTTATGAAAATTGCTCCAGCCATGCCAGCGGAAGACATCATCATTATCAATCTGTCCGGTCGCGGGGACAAAGACGTGGCAGCCATTGCTCGATACAGGGGGGTACAGATTCATGAGTAAAATCAGTGAAGCATTTCGCAAAGGTAAAGCCTTTATCGCTTTTGTGACCGGCGGTGATCCTACGCTGGAGACAAGCCGGGACATTATTCTGGCAATGGCGGAGGCCGGCGCGGATATTATTGAGATCGGCATTCCTTTTTCGGACCCGATTGCGGAGGGGCCGGTGATTCAGGCTGGGAATTTGCGCGCTTTGGCTGCAGGTGCAGACTTGGCTGGAATCTTCGAACTGGTGCGGCAAGTGCGATGCAAAACTGCGGTTCCGCTGGTGTTTCTCACCTATCTGAACCCGGTGTATAAATACGGCTACGACGCGTTTTTCGCGCGCTGTGAACAAGCAGGGGTGGATGGCATCATAATTCCTGACCTTCCCTTCGAGGAGAAGGATGAGCTGGCAGCGATCGCGGACGCCCACAAGGTCGATTTGATTTCGCTGGTCGCGCCGACTTCGGCTGAACGAGTCCAGATGATTGCCCGCGAGACGCGCGGTTTTCTCTACATTGTCTCTTCAATGGGCGTAAC
>CAZJTS010000366.1:0-1738 GCA_964548975.1 uncultured Fastidiosipila sp. | reverse complement strand
CCAGGGGTTTGCCTCGATCAAGTTCATGGGCGAGCCGTGGCCGATAAAGACGACCGGTTGGGTCTCTGGGGTTTGAATAGACATCTTGATCTCCTCTATACGTTTTCCAGATAGGCCAGGGCGGCTCCGGTGCCGTCCTCTGCCGCGACTGCGCGGCCTATCTCGGCTGCTTTGCTGATCATCTCGTTGCTGTCGAACTGCAGAAATGCTTGGGCCAAAGCCTCCCCCGTCAGCTTCTTCTCGTCGAGCGGCGCACCGGCCAGGCCGAGCCTGTACATTCGCGCAGCCCAGAACGGCTGATCTACAGCAAAGGGCATGATCAGCTGGGGTTTCCCGCTCTTGAGCGCGGCGGCCAGTGTCCCGATGCCGCCGTGGTGAAGGATGCCTTTGGCCAGGGGAAAGAGTGCGCTGTGAGGAGCGCCAGGGATGGCGAGGATCTCGGGGCAGTGCGGGAAAGACATTCCGCTGCTGCCCAGGAGTACAACGGCGCGGTTGCCGGACCTCTGGAGGGCGTCACGCAGCATTTGGCCAAAACCAGCGGGATCCTTGAGCGGAAGGCTGCTGAAACTGACGACGACGGGAGGGCTGCCGGCTTCGACGAATTCGCGTGCTTGAGGATCGAGACTCTCGGCAGCGCCGTCGAGAAAGAAGAAACCTGCCAAGTAGACTTTGTCCTGCCAGCTTGTAACATCAGGAAAGAGTTGGGTACTCAGAGGATAGACGATGGGAATCTCCCTCCCGCCGGCTACGTAGGTGTATGCCCCGGTCTTGCGCTTGGGCAGCCCCAGCGTCTTGACACGAAAGTCGTTGACTTCTTTGATGCTGGCGCTCTCGGCTTGTTTCATCAAGGTGTACGTGAGCTTGTTGAGGCGCGGACCGAGATTGCGTGTGGTGACGAGGGCCGGGTTCGGGAACTCGATGATGGGATAGGTGGCCGGGATCGGCGGCAGATTGACGCAGCGGATGTCGAGGGTCTCGGCGATATCGGGGGCACCGAAGGCCTTGGGGTGATAAACGATGAGATCGGAGCCTTGTGCCGCTTTGTAGAACTGGTCGAGGGTCTTGCGAAAGGCGGGATTCACCACCTCGCTGACGTAGCGCTTCGTGCGGATGGGGTGTTTGAGGGCTTCGTGGTAGACCATTTGGCCTTCCTCTGTGTCGAGCATAGCCATGAGGTCACTCGCCACCGGGACAAATTCCACCCCGTGTCCGCGCACGAAATTGGAGAAGCTCGCACCTGTGCAGACCACGGCACTATGCCCTTGCTGGATTGCCCGTTGCGCCAGCGCCACATAGGGTTGCACATCGCCGCGGGTCCCCAGCGTAAAGAAACAGAATCGCATGTAAAATCCTTTCCATGTGCCAAAATGCGGCACAGGCCGAAGTGAACTTTCTCCTATTGTACTAGCTAAGGAACTTCAGAAGCCATTATTCTTCGGAATGCGTAGACATTTTCGCAATATTATTCGTCATCGCGCTGGTCTTTCGCTGATGAAGATGCGGCGAGCGTAGTTAATGATGCCCGGGCGTGGTGGTGATGCCCAGGCGTGGGCTGGAAGGGGACTTTTCTCATGCGCATCGCCGGTGAAGAAGTAGGTAGGTTAATCGTTATCTTTTATTTGATAGACTTTTTTAGTAGCCTAGCCCGCGCCTTGGATAAACGTCAATTTTGTCCACCGCCCCCCCTCAGATCTGGACAAAATTTGCGAAAGTGTGTGCCCGCGGCTTGGAATATCGA
>CAZJTS010000365.1:0-1743 GCA_964548975.1 uncultured Fastidiosipila sp. | reverse complement strand
ATGCGTAGCCCGAATACCAACTGGGATTTCTGGACATCATTGCCGGAGTCGCTGCTCCAGGTGACGATTACTATGAGTGATAGAGGAATTCCTTCTTCTTATCGCTTTATGCATGGCCACAGTTCTCATACTTACAGCTTGATCAATGCTGAGAATGAGAGAGTTTGGGTGAAGTTCCATTTCCGTAGCCAGCAGGGTATCCAGAATATCACCGATCAGGAAGCTGAGCTGGTTGTGGCGAAGGATAGAGAGAGTCACCAGCGTGACCTGTTGACTGCCATCGAGAACGGGAATTATCCGAAGTGGACAATGTTCATTCAGGTGATGACCGAAGAGCAGGCCAGACAGATGGAGACGAATCCATTCGACCTGACCAAGATGTGGTATAAGAAGGACTTCCCGCTGATTGAGGTCGGTGAGTTCGAACTGAATCGCAATCCTGATAACTACTTCCAGGATGTCGAGCAGGCCGCTTTCAATCCTGCGAACAATGTGCCGGGTATCGGTTACTCGCCGGATAAGATGCTGCAGACCAGGCTCTTCGCCTATGGTGATGCGCAGCGTTACCGCCTGGGCGTGAACCATCACCAGATCCCGGTCAACTCCCCGCAGGGTGTTGAGCATCCGCATAGTTTCCACAGGGATGGCCAAATGCGCGTTGACGGCAATAGAGGCAAAGAACTCCACTATGAGCCGAACAGCTACGGTAACTGGCAAGATCATCCGGAGACGGCTGAGCCGATCCAGGATGGCGGCGATATCCTGCAGTGGGATTTCCGCGAGGATGATCACGACTATTTCACCCAGCCCGGTGACCTCTTCAGAGGCATGAGTCCTGAGCAGAAGCTGGTGCTCTTCGAGAATACCGCTCGCAATATGGGTGACTCGACTCTGCAGATCAAGCACAGACACATCGTCCATACCTACATGGCGGATCCTGAGTACGGTGAAGGTGTGGCCAAAGCCCTGAACATCGATATCAACGATGTCGATCTGACCCCGATGAAATCCGACAGCCATGAGCAGTGGAAGAAGGATAATGCCAGAGGCTATGAGTCTCTGAATGTCCCCACAGAGCCCGTGGTACCGGAAAGCAGCATGGATCTGCCGGATACCGGAAGAGACACCAATGCTGAAGATCCGAAATCCCTTTATGATTGGGAGAACGATCCTCAACTACTCTAAGCTAAATTAGTTTAATCAGAACGCCCGGCTGGAAACAGTCGGGCGTTCTGCATAAAGAGGGAAATTGGAATTTGGGCCAAGTGACAGAAATGTATAACTCTTCTGTTAAATCGATAAAAGAAGAATATTTTACAAGTATAATTGATGACAAGTAGTTATTGCTCCCTTCAGGAGTAGAAAGGAATGCAAATGAACGACATCAAAAAAGGCAACCAACGTTTTTACATCGGAGAATCCGAGAATGAGACTGTAGCGGAAATCACCTGGGTTCCCAGCGGCGAGAATCTGATCATCATCGATCACACGCATGTGGCTAAGGATCTTGAGGGTCAAGGCATCGGTAAGAAGCTGGTGGACAAAGTCGCCCATATGGCGCGCGAAGAGGGGCTGAAGATTATTCCGACCTGTTCTTTCGCCAAGAGCGTCCTGGAGGGCAATGAGAAATATAAGAGCCTTCTGGAAAGCTACGGAAGTCACTATTAATTGCTAAACTGCCCCGGCCGAAACGCCGGGGCTTATTTTTACTTCTCGTCCGGATAGATGAGTTCCCAGTCGTTT
>CAZJTS010000364.1:0-1748 GCA_964548975.1 uncultured Fastidiosipila sp. | reverse complement strand
GTTCTCACTTGTAGCCGCTACAATGTTAATATATGGCATATCATTTTTCCTCCTTGTATATTGATGTTCGTCAAGGTCGTGGTACCTTGACGGCATTTTCTGTTCATCCCATAAGCCACGTGGGATAATAGATCCGTGCAGTTGAGGGCGCCGCCTGCCCTCCTTGGGATTGAGTCTCGTGAGAAAGACTGGCGCCTCAGCTTTACGGGCAGGATTCGAATGAGCTGGATGGGAATTGCGTCCCGTATCTCTAACAAGGTAGAATTCCCGTAAAGTCTCGTGGATAACCTCACTGCAAATACTTTGAATAAGGTGGTGCACAACATGTACTACATCGGTATCGATATTGCCAAAAGAGCTCACGAGGTCTGTTTTACAGACGAAGCAGGCAATGTTCTTGACGGGAATTCTTTCAATGTCCCGAATACGGTATCCGGAATCGACAAGTTACAGAAAAAACTCGACAAGTTTGAAATCACCGCGGATAACGCCATCGTTGGCATGGAAGCAACCGGTCACTACTGGCTGGTTCTGTATTCTTACCTGGTCGAGCAAGGCTTTGAGGTGAAGGTTATCAATCCTCTGGTGACCGATGCTTACCGTAACATGCTCATCCGTAAGGTCAAGAACGATCGCATTGATGCGCAAGTAGTCGCTGCCGTTCTGAGGCTTGGTGAATACCAGGAAACATCTATCGCAGACGATGAAACGCTTGCCTTGCGTCAACTCTGCCGATTCAGGCTCTGGCAAGTGGATTCCTGCAGCGATTTAAAGCGCAAAGTCATCGCCCTGCTTGATCAGATATTTCCGGAGTACGAACAGCTTTTCAGCGATGTCTTCGGCATGAGTTCGAGAGAACTGCTGAAGACATATACCACGCCGGAAGAGATTGCTGCTATTCACACAACCAAGTTAGCCAACATTCTCAACAAGGCGTCAAAAGGACACTTTGGCAAAGAGAAGGCGCTGGAGGTTAAGGCAGTGGCTAAGAGGTCGCTTGGCATTACCATAGGCGTCGACGCCTTTGCTTTTCAACTCCGACAAATTATCGAGCAAATCGAGTTTGTTGAAGAGCAGATTGCCAATCTGGACCGCGAAATCGAGGCGTATATGGATTCACTCCAGTCTCCTGTTACAACCCTTCCCGGCGTGGGACCTATTTACGGTGCCATCATCCTGTCTGAAATCGGCGACATCAAGCGCTTTCCCGGCGGCAAGCAGATTGTCTCCTATGCCGGTCTTGATGCAACCGTTAACGAATCAGGAGAATTCCAAGGACAACGTTCTTCTATCTCCAAGCGAGGTTCCCCTTATTTGCGACGGGCGCTTTGGGGTGCGGCATTCGTCGCTTCCTGGTCAGACCCGGAGCTTAAGGAATACTACCAACGGCTTCGAGCCAGAGGCAAGCACCATGGTGTTGCAATTGGCGCAGTAGCCAGAAAACTGTGCTACCTGCTCTTTGCTGTTTTAACCGAAAATAGACCCTATGAAGTAAGGGGCTAATTCAGCGGAAGTCCTCTTATACACAGAGCCTTTTTCCATAGGCTCTGTTTCAGCGTGCACACATCCTATTCATTTTTCAAGGTTCAGTGTCTTCCAACGTCTACGTTGCTTCTTGTTCTTCTGCTATTTTTGGTCATTTTCAGGGCTTGACTTTTTATAGCTGGTCTTTCCTGAAAATAAAAAAGGGGGGTTAATCCCCCGTTTGAATTGAACTTTTTTTGCACGGTGCCCACCGCCCGTTGATC
>CAZJTS010000363.1:0-1751 GCA_964548975.1 uncultured Fastidiosipila sp. | reverse complement strand
CGAAAGCAATCCAGTGATCAAACTGCTGAATATAAGCCGCAAACCGACTCGCAAATAGATAGCCCGCCAAGGGCATCAGCGCTTGAAAACCCCCGAATAATATCCCTATCGCCAGTGCCCGTTTCCAGCGCATCTGCCTCAAAGCCGTCCCCTGGCAGATCGACACCGCAAAAGCATCCATCGCCACCCCAATACTTACCAGCAATATTTCAATAAATCCCACAGCCCTTCTCCTTACGATACCCTGCTATGCTTTGTTAATAGAAAAAGACCTACCTGCAGCCACGAATGCCGCAGATAAGTCTCGTTACTTTGAACCCTGCCAGATAGATCTTGCTCTATCAGTGTGTTGACATGAGTTACGCACCTTCATGCGTCAACTACTCCCTTATCACCGGACGAGTATAGCAAAGGGGGGTTGGGGGAGCAAGGTGAGGGGGTTTACAACCTGTTTGATTGCCCGCCGCTGACAGTGCAGCAGGTTGTAGATAGAAATCCTTCTACAACCTGTTCGATTGCCCGGATTTTTAGAGGTTTCGCAGCTTGTAGAGAAAAATCCTTCTACAACCTGTTCGATTGACATTTTGACCCGCCCACCGAAGCTACCCACCCACTAAATTGATCCAGATCAATTTTCAACAAGCAAAATTTTTCTATACTTATAAACAGGCAATTTGCTTAATATGCTCATTAAGAAAAATTGCGAAACAAACATATGAAGGAGATATAACATGAGCGATATGTTTTGCTTTCAGTGCCAGGAGGCAGCCGGGAACACCGCCTGCACAAAGGTAGGTGTCTGCGGTAAGAAGCCCGAAGTGGCTGCTGCCCAGGATCTGCTGATCTGGACGACGAAGGGGCTTTCCGAGGTGACGACACGTCTCCGTGCCGAAGGCCAGGAGGTAAGTCAGAACACGAATCATCTGGTGACCGCGAATCTGTTCACTACGATCACGAATGCGAATTTCGATCGTGAGATGATTCATGACCGCGTCTCGTTGACGATTCAGGAGACTCGCCGTCTGCGCAAACAGCTGAAAGAGGGCGAAGGCCTGTCTTTGGCCGCAACATTTGACAGTGATGACCTCAATGAATGGGAAAATATGGCGGAGCTTGCTAGCGTTCTTGCCACCGAGAATGAAGATGTCCGGTCACTGCGCGAGCTGGTGATTTATGGCCTGAAGGGAATGTCCGCTTATACCAAGCACGCTAATGTGTTGAAGCACGAAGACGAGGATGTGGATGTCTTCATTCAGTCGGCTTTGGCCAAAACCCTGGACGACAGCCTCACCGTAGATGAGCTGGTACAGCTCACCCTGGATACCGGAAGCCATGGTGTGAAGGCGATGGCGCTGCTGGACGGTGCCAATACCGGTACCTACGGCAATCCCGAAATCACCGAAGTCGAGCTGGGTGTCCGCAATAATCCCGGTATTCTGGTGTCCGGGCACGACCTGCGCGACTTGGAGATGCTGTTGGAACAGACCGAAGGCACTGGCGTGGATGTTTATACGCACTCCGAAATGCTGCCGGCCCAGTATTATCCCGCGTTCAAGAAATACGACCACTTTGCCGGGAACTACGGTAACGCCTGGTGGAAGCAGAAAGAGGAGTTCGAGGCTTTCAACGGGCCTATCCTCATGACCACCAACTGCATTGTGCCGCCGAAGGATAGTTACAAGGACAAACTCTTCACCAGCGGAACGGCCGGTTATCCGGGTTGCCCGCATATTCCGGGAGAAATCGGTGAA
>CAZJTS010000362.1:0-1755 GCA_964548975.1 uncultured Fastidiosipila sp. | reverse complement strand
GGCCAAACCCTTACCCAGTACATCCAAATGACGAAGATCAAACACGCCATGGAGTTGCTGCAAAATTCAGACAGCAGTGTAGCCGAAGTAGGCGCCGCCATTGGCATGAATGACCTAAGCCATTTCTCGAAAACATTCAAGAAAATTGTCGGCTCGAGTCCGATCGAATATCGCAAATCGAAGCGGCGGTAAACAAAAGCACGGTTCCACTTAATAGGACAGTGAAATTGAAAAAAGAGGCCCCTCGGCAGAGGGGCCTCTTATGGCATAAGTCAGTTTAGTCTTTCTTACTCAGCTTCCGCCACTGCGCGAATGTTTTGTGGCCGCCCGAAATACTAAAAACACGTTTAAATCCATGATTGATCAAAATATTTTGGGTTGCATTTCCGGTAACACCCTTATTGCAGTACGTGATCAGAATTGAGTCTTTATCAAGTTTAGAAATGCTGGCACGAAAAATTTCGTGTGGGATACTGACAGCCGTGTCGATGTGATCCTTCTCGAATTGGGCCGTAACACGCGTATCAATTATGGTTACTTTTTCACCCTGATCAAGCAGATTCTGGACTTCTTGGGCCGTCAGCTGCGCTCTGTGTTTGCTAATCGCATTATCCAGAATCATGCCGCTGTACATAACCGGGTCTTTGGTCGTAGAAAACGGAGGAGCGTAGGCCAAATCCAGATGGAAGAGATCTTCAGCTTTGGCCCCAAAGCTAATTGCGGTGACAAAGACATCAATCCGTTTGTCCACACCATCTTCGCCGATGATCTGCGCACCAAGTATACGACCCGTTACGCGGTCTGCGAGTGCTTTTATTACGAGTTCTTTGCCCCCTAGATAGGCAGCCCGACTAGGCTTGATATTGTGTGACACCTGCACGTCATACCCTGCGGCCAAAGCCTCACGCTCCGATAGGCCGGTCTGCGCAACAGCCAGGTCAAATACCCGAAAGATTCCCGTCCCCAGCACGCCGCGGAACTCGAGCTCTCCGCCTGTCACGCACTCCCCTGCGATACGGCCCGTCTTGTTCGCGGTCGAACCCAGCGGTCTGTAAACAGGCTTCCCTGTGACCACGTGAAATTGTTCAATGCAGTCACCGCAAGCATAGATATCTGTGTCACTGGTCTGCATACGTGAATTGACCTTGATGGCTCCGGTTTCGCCAATTTCCAGGCCGGCTTCGCGGGCAAGTGTGACCTCCGGCTTGACGCCGGTCGCCATGATAACCATGTCCGCCGGCAGGGTCTCCCCATTCGCTAGTCGTACCGCGCCGTCGCCGATCTCCTGAACGCCATTCCCTGTAAAAACTTTGACGCCATGGCGCAGCAGCTCTTCTTCGACGTAGAGAGCCATATCAGGATCGAGACCCGGGGTCACCTGGGGCAGCATCTCCACCAACGTTACATCGAGACCGAGTTCAACGAAGTTCTCACAAAGCTCCAGGCCGATGAAACCAGTACCGACAATCACAATCTGCCGCGGAGCTTTCTCTGTAAGAAAAGCATCGATCTTATTCATATCCACAATGTTGCGCAGGACGAAGACATGGTCTTTGCGCACACCGGGCAGCGGGGGCAATACAGCCTTGGCACCGGTTGCGAGGACCAGCTTGTCATAGTGGTCGGTAAAGACCTCGCCGCTCTCCAGGCTCTTCACGGTAAGCTGTTTGGCTGCAGCATCCAGTCCAAGAACCTCGTGACGGATCAGGACATCCACGTTGTACTTCTTCTTGAAGAAAGCCGGATCACGTGGTG
>CAZJTS010000361.1:0-1756 GCA_964548975.1 uncultured Fastidiosipila sp. | reverse complement strand
GGCATTTGACCCAGGCGCGGCTTGCGCCCAAAATAGAAGAAAAAGGCGGTCAACGTGGCAAAGGCGAAGAAGATTTTTTATTGTACGGCTTGTGGTTATGAGACTTCAGGCTGGCTGGGGCGTTGCCCGAATTGTCAGGCCTGGAACTCGTTTGAGGAACAGACTGTCAGCTCTCCCGATGCTGCTTCCAAGGGCAAAGCCGGGGTCAGTCAGGGCTGGCTGACGTCCTTGCTTGAAGAAGATGAATCTGCCGGGGCCGTGCAGAATCTGGAGGACGTGGACTCCTCACAGGCTAAGCACTACCCTTCGGGGATCTCGGAGTTCGATCGGGTATTGGGCGGAGGCTTCGTCCCCGGCTCACTGGTTCTGGTCGGAGGTGATCCGGGCATCGGCAAATCCACCCTCCTGCTGCAGGCTTGCGCTGCGACGCGTGCAGATCGTTCTGTCCTCTACATCTGCGGCGAAGAATCTCCGCAGCAGGTGAAGATCCGTGCCGAACGCCTCGGAATCATCGGCAGCCGCATCAAGGTCAGCACAGAGGTAATCTTCGAGAAGCTCGCGCATATCATCAATCAGCTTAAGCCCTCGCTGTGTGTGGTCGACTCGATTCAGACCATTTACTCTGAACAATCCAGCTCGGCTCCGGGCTCTGTGAGCCAGGTACGCGATGTCAGCGCCGGCTTTCTGAGGCTGGCAAAATCTTTGGGAACCACTATCATTCTTGTAGGGCACGTCACGAAAGACGGCAGTCTGGCCGGCCCAAGAATTCTCGAGCATATGGTCGACACGGTTTTGTACTTTGAAGGCGATCGTTTCTCGAGTCTGCGGCTGATTCGCGCGGTCAAAAACCGTTTTGGCGCGACCAACGAGATCGGCTTATTCGAAATGGAAGAACGCGGCCTGATCCCGGTGGCGAACGCCTCTGAGACGTTGCTCGAGAGCCGGCCGCAGGCGGTAGCGGGTTCTGCGCTCAGCGTCATCGTCGAAGGTACCCGTCCCCTCATTATCGAGATCCAGGCTTTGTTGAACCCCAGCGCTTACCCTACCGCGATGCGTATGGCTCAGGGGCTCGACCGCAACCGTGTCAGTATGCTGATGGCGCTGCTCGAGAAGCAGCTCGGTATGAACCTCAGCAACATGGATGCCTTTATCAATGTCGTAAGCGGCCTCAAGGCCGATGACCCGGCTACGGATCTCGCCTTGCTCGCCGCTATTACTTCGAGTTTTCGAGGTACTCCGCTCAAGGATAGGCTTCTCCTGTGCGGAGAAGTCGGACTCACCGGCGAGATTCGTCCTGTCACGCGTTTGGCTGAGCGTCTAGCCGAAGCCAATCAACTGGGATTCAAGACAATTCTGCTTCCGGGGAGTGCTCAGCGCAGCGCTGCCAAGCTCAAACTGAAGCCTGAGACGGAAATCATCTTTGTCGACACAATTCGGGAGGCTCTGGACATATGCTGGTAAGTACACGTTCTACACACATTCTGGTCGCAGCCGCAGGCCGCGGCTCACGCATGGGGCAGCAGATGAATAAGCAGTTTCTGCGGGTCGGCGGTGAACCGATCATCATCCGTTGTCTTCGACTCTGCAGCGAATTTCTTGACAGTCTGGAACCGGAAACAGACCGAGGTTTGCACGTGATTTGTTCGGACAACGAAATGGATACGATGCAGGACACCGTCCGGGCCTATGGCCTGGGGAGCGCTGTGACGCAGTACATCGCCGGCGGCAACAGCCGTCGTGAATCGATCTTTTTTGG
>CAZJTS010000360.1:0-1759 GCA_964548975.1 uncultured Fastidiosipila sp. | reverse complement strand
CGCTTGTTCAGTTGCTTCAGCTCGGCCTCGTCCTCGGCGGAGATCTCATGCACGGAATCCAGACTTTGCTTGCCACGGTTATCTTCACGATGCGGGATCTCAATGGCATAGCACGCATTCAAGACATCCAAGCTCTCTGCGTATCGCTCCGTTAACCCAACAAAGCCAATCGCTTCGAGATCCACACTATGAAGTATCTTGGTCTGGCGATCATGCATGACGGGGCGCGAATAGAAGTCATAGAAGCTCCCCTTGTACCCGTAATGTCGCACGAAGTGCGCATATTCAGAGGCCATTCTTTGCAGTGGATCCCGAAGGAATGTCATCGTCTTTCCCACACTAAAGAGAGAGACGAACCGACTGGCATTGACATGACCGCTAATCATGGAAACCGCATGCTTCTCACAAGCCCTCTTGAACTTCCAGAAGTCATTACGACCTACGTAGAGGGTATCGATAACCACAGGAGATGTGGCGGGAGAGTCTTTACCGTAGTCATATACGATGCTGCAATTTCCAAAAAAACGTTCAGCACCAAGGCGAAAACTGGTACCGGCGGTCTTAGGAATGTGAACAAAAGATATCAAGAAAATATACTCTAGCTTGAAAATTAATGACAATAAGTTTCAGAGTGCATATGCCCTGCGTTAAACCCGAGCATTACCGCATTGTCTCAGATCTAGACTGGCTCTGCGGATAAAACTAACGACTACCAATAGAAAAGTCTTCATAATCACGCGTCAGGTTTGGGCTGTAGTAGGGATCATGGTCCAGAACCTTTCCCCACCGTTCCCGCATATACTCGATTTCACGACTGAAACGCTGGATCTTCTCAGGGGAGTCTTCCTTCCCTCGACTGACGGATTCATGATGATACAGGGCGGCAAAAGGCGTCCACAGGTTCCGGAAGCCGGCATCTGCCACCTTCAAGCAGAAATCAACATCATTGAAGGCCACTCGCAGGTTGTCTTCATCGAGCCCGCCGACCCTTTCGTATACGCTCCGGCGCACCAGCAGACAGGCTGCCGTCACCGCGGAAAGGTTCTGCGTCAAGAGAAGGCGGTGGAAGTATCCGGCGTGATCGCGAGCGAAGTGCTTGTGCGAATGGCCGGCGACGCCGCCCAGCCCCAGAATCACACCGGCATGCTGAATCGTATCGTTACTGTAATAGAGCTTGGCTCCGACACAGCCGATGTCGTCGCGACATACATGACCGACCATCTCGCCCAGCCAGTCGCCCTCGATGACTTCAACATCATTGTTGATCATCCCGATGATGCTGCCGCGCGCGTGACGCACGCCGAAATTGTTGATGGCAGAAAAATTGAACGGATAGTCATAGCGCAGCACCCGAACGCGAGGATCTTCCGCCTGTATCCTGTCGAAGAACGCCAGCGTCTCCTCGAGCTCGCTGCCGTTGTCCAGGATGAGAATTTCGTAATTCCTGTAGGCGGTCTTGTCCAAGATACTGCGCACCGCCACTTCCAGCAGATCCAGCCGGTCGCGCGTCGGCATCAGCAGGCTGACCAGCGGCTCCTGCGCCGGCACCGGCCACTTGATCCGATAGGTATTCGCCACCGGCCCCTTGCCTACCACCACCCCCTCTGGCTGGTGACGCGCGAAATACTCCCTCAGCGCCTTGAGGCCCGCCGCCCAGGTATAGTCCTTCTGGCCGGCATCCATCGCCGTCGAGCCCGCCACCGAGCGCCAGTGATACAGCACCCGGGGAATATGCACGATCTGGCGGTGGTCGACATGG
>CAZJTS010000359.1:0-1772 GCA_964548975.1 uncultured Fastidiosipila sp. | reverse complement strand
CGACCACAGCGCTCCGCTGCAGGACAAACTGGCTGATCAGGATGCCAAGGATTACAGCGATAATGATGTATTTCATCCAATCCAAGACTTCGAGCAGGACATGAGACTTGTCATCCTGCGCGTAAATGTCTTCACGTGCAGGCAAGGGCCGATCGTTCTGGTGATCATCCGTGTCAGATGCGTCCTGCTGAGCGTCTGCCGGCGGCGGGTCAGGTATGTAGTCCAGGTATTGAGGCGTTATGGATGGACGCTGCGCGCGCACCTCGGGCTTGGCCGAGGATTCACCCGCGCGGACACTGCGTTCTTCGAGTCTGCCGTCTTTACCTGTCCCTTCTCTGTCAGCCTCAGCCCGTTCCTGGGCCTCGTCATCATCGGGAAAATTGGACTTGATCATTCGTTCTCCTTTGCCGCCTCCATAGAAGCGTCTTGGTCCGTACCGGAGGTCTCAATCAAGAGGCCGAGCTCATCGAGCTGCTTACGGGATACTTCACCCGGGGCCTGTGTCATAAGATCAGCTGAAGTCTGCACCTTCGGGAAGGCGATCACTTCGCGGATATTGTCCAGGCCGGCCAAAAGCATAATCAGGCGATCCAGGCCGATTGCGAGGCCGCCGTGCGGGGGGACACCATAGCTAAAGGCGTCGAGCAGGAAGGAGAAATTGGCGTAGGCCGCCTCCTCCGTGAAGCCCAGGAGCCCGAACATGCGGTTTTGCAGGTCCCGATCGTGAATACGGATGCTGCCGCCTCCGAGCTCATAACCGTTCATGACAATGTCGTAGGCTTTGGCTCTGACCTGGCCGGGATCTGTATCCAACAGCGGGATATCCTCGTCCATCGGCATGGTGAAGGGGTGGTGCATAGCCGAGTAGCGACCGGCTTCCTCGTCCCATTCAAGCAGCGGAAAGTCCGTAACCCACAGGAGCTTGTCTGTGGCAGGGTCAAAGAGACCGCGTTTGGCAGCCACTTCGGCGCGCAAGTGACCAAGAGCATCGAGGACCACCCTGTTGTCAGGGTCAGCCACGATCAGCAGGAGATCACCTTCGGCCGCGCCGCTGCGTTCAAGCAGGGCGTCGCGGCTCTCACTATCCACAAACTTCAGAATCGAGCCGCGCCATTCCTGAGCAGGTGCCAGCCAGGCCAGACCTTTCGCCTTGTACGTCTTCACGAACTCGCCGAGTTTGTCGATCTCCTTACGTGTCATGCTGCCGCCGCCCGGAACCGTGATCAGACGAACCGAGCCGCCGCCGGCCAGGGCCTGGGCGAAGACCTGGAAGTCCATAGCCGCCGCGAGGTCTGAGATGTCGCAGAGTTCGAGGCCAAACCGCAGATCTGGCTTGTCGGAACCATAGCGCTCCATCGCTTCTCGCCAAGTAAGGCGAAGAAAAGGCTCGTCCGGTGCTTGTCCCTTGATCTTGCGCAAGAGCTCGACCAGGTAGGTCTCAACCATATTCATCACATCTTCGCGGTCGACGAAAGACATCTCGAGGTCAATCTGGCTGAACTCAGGCTGGCGATCCGCACGCAGGTCTTCGTCACGGAAGCAGCGGGCAATCTGAAAATAGCGGTCGCAGCCGGCTGTCATCAGGAGCTGTTTGTACAGCTGGGGACTCTGAGGCAAGGCAAAGAAGCGGCCCTGGAAAACACGGCTCGGGACCAGATAGTCACGGGCACCCTCAGGCGTGCTCTTCCCCATCATGGGTGTTTCGATATCGAGAAAACCCTCGTCTTCAAAGAAGTGGCGGGTGAAGTTCGACACATCCGACCGCAGCTTGA
>CAZJTS010000358.1:0-1795 GCA_964548975.1 uncultured Fastidiosipila sp. | reverse complement strand
CACCCTGATGATTCCCGCAGACTGGCTGGGCAAAAAGCTCAAGATTCAGAAACAGAACACGCCATCCCTGCTGGCCAAAGGCTGGCTGCCCTGGGCGGCACTGGCCCTGAGCCTCGCCGCCATGCTGATCGGCAAGCGGCTCCTCAATCGCAACCTGCCGGTCCTGCCCTTGTGGGTCCTGCTGTCCGTGCTGGTTACGCTACGTTATAAGCCCGAAGTCTTCCATAACCTGATCTGCCCGTTCGGTGCTCTGCAGCGCTTCTTCGGCCGTTTCACCCGCCGCTCCAAGCAGGTAGACGCAGCCGCCTGCATCGGCTGCCGCAAGTGCGAGAAAGTCTGCCCCTCCGCGGCCATCCGCGTCGAAGCGTCCAGCAAGAAAGCCCTGATCACCCCGGCCCTCTGCCACCAATGCACAAACTGCCAGGCAGTCTGCCCTACAGACGCCATCCACTACACAGCGACAGCTCTGTCCGTCGAGCATTGATGCGGAATCTTGATCCATCGCAAAGTCAAACATCTGCTGAGGCGCTATAATACAAGCAGAAACTGTAAGGAGTACACATATGATCGAACAAGTATTTACAATGTCCACTGGCAACGACAAAGCCGTCGAGAAATTGATCTTCGACGAGAACATCCACTACATCCACATGGTCTTCAACCGGGGCGAAGGCTTGCCCGAGCATTTCGCGAACTCGAACGTCTACATGACCGTGGTGCGCGGTCTCCTGTCGATCAGCCTCGACGAGCAGGAAGTGCATGAATATCACGCCGGCTCGCTGCTGAAAATCCCTTTCAAGACGAAAATGAATGTGCGCAACGAGCACGAAGCCACTCTCGAGCTGATCGTGGTCAAAGCCCCCGCCCCGCAGGCCTAAGCTGCTCCAGCGTCTTTTGCGGGCGAGGGCTGGGCGACCGCAGGGCTGGGCTGCTCCGGCGTCTTTTGCGGGCGAGGGCGCAGGCGTCCGTCCCGCAGGCCTGGGCTGCTCACAGCCACGTTTTGTGAGTTCTGCCTATGCGCCCGCCCCGCAGGCTTCGCCTGTATCAGGCCTTATTTCGACTTCAGAATCAAGCGCGCAACAACGAAGCCGAAACGATGACAGAGAAAACAAATCACGTGAAAAAGGATTTCAATCCAGATCCTCCAGGAGCGTCCCCTCCGGCCGATTGCCGTGCGGGGACGCTGTTCTATATCTGCTAGATCTGTGTCAGAATTCACTTGCATGGAGCCACTAAGCACGCCCTGCCGGGGATCGATCCAGCTCTTGCTGCAGACACACGAAGGAGCCTTCCTGCGTGATCGCCTGCAATCTCGACAGCCCCCGCCGCGGGGCTTATACTTTAGCCGAGCAGCGGACATGAGACCGAGCCGCTCTGCAGTAGACGTTAGGCCGCAAGCAGCGGAAGAAAGATACAGCGAATGAAGTTTTTTGCAAACAAAGACAGCGAATCTATCGACCGAAGCCGCCTGGCCGACGTGGCCGGGCACTGGCTGCGCAAATACATCGTGTTTGCATTTGCCCTCGTTTTGCTGTCGCTGGCCGTGCTCCTCTTCCTCGAAGCCGGCCTCGGCTCCGACTCCGTCACAGTCTTTGTCGACGGTCTGCACACAGCCATGGGCTGGAACTTTGCCACCAGTTCCGCCGTCTTCAACATCACGCTCATCGTACTCGGCCTCATCTTCGCCCGGAAGTATATCGGCGTCGGCTCCGTGCTCAGCCTCTTCCACATGACCCTCTTCCTCACCATTTTCGAGTACGTCATCCCCCTGCTCAAGATCGGGGAGCTCGGCTTT
>CAZJTS010000357.1:902-1796 GCA_964548975.1 uncultured Fastidiosipila sp. | reverse complement strand
GCCGGTGGTGACCTTGTGCGAGGTGCAAATCAACTGCGTGTTTTGCAAGGAATCATCAATGAATCGATTAAACCCGGAAATCTGGCCAGGTACAATGCCATTATGAGCGCTCTGGGTAGTTCATTCCGGACCAATCTCAGCGGCGATGCTATCCGTAATCTCGTTCAAGGACAGCTTGCCAGCGGTCAAGGGTGGAGTGTTTCAACCTATGCCATGACGGGCAGCGGCAGGTCCGGGATGCCTTCGTACTTCATGCCAAACTATCGACTCTCTTTCATCGTTCTGAGCCAGAGTTCGATCAACCGGGCACGGGGCGTCATCGCCAGTGTCGTAGGATAGACTAATATAACTTTTGATTCGGAAAGAGAGTAAATTCTAATGCCCTATTTTACAGATAAAACGCTTTTGATCACCGGTGGTACCGGCTCATTCGGCAATGCCGTCTTGAACCGTTTTCTGGAAACGAATATCGGAGAGATACGTGTGTTCTCCCGCGACGAGGAGAAGCAGGACAGGATGCGGCATCACTACCAATCCACGATGCCCGAGGTAGCTGACAAAATTAAGTTCTTCATCGGCGATGTCAGAGATATCACATCCGTAAAGAATGCCATGCATAATGTCGATTACATCTTCCACGCAGCTGCGCTGAAGCAGGTGCCTTCCTGTGAGTTCTTTCCGCTTGAAGCCGTAAAAACCAATATCATGGGGACGGACAATGTGCTGAGCGCTGCAATTGCTGCCGGAGTGAAGTCCGTGACCTGTTTATCCACGGACAAAGCCGCCTATCCGGTTAACGCCATGGGTATGAGTAAGGCCTTGATGGAAAAGGTTGTCGTGGCGAAGTCCCGCACTGTTGACCCTAACCTCACCAAAATCTGCTGCACACGATAT
>CAZJTS010000357.1:0-892 GCA_964548975.1 uncultured Fastidiosipila sp. | reverse complement strand
TCTGGGTAGAACAGATCAAATCAGGGAAGCCGATAACCGTGACAGATCCGACCATGACCCGTTTTATTATGTCTTTGGAAGAAGCTGTCGACCTGGTCCTCTTCGCTTTCGAAAACGGCGTTGCCGGTGACATACTGGTCCAGAAAGCACCCTCTTCGACAATCGGTGTGCTGGCAGAAGCCGTCAGAGAGCTCTTCGAGGTCGAGGCTGAAGTTCAGGTGATCGGTATCAGACACGGCGAGAAAATGTATGAAGCGCTGCTCACTAGAGAAGAGAGAGTAGAAGCCATTGATCTGGGTGACTTCTATCGGGTGCCTGCTGACACCCGTGACCTGAATTACGACAAGTATTTCAAGGAAGGAACCGTCACGGCGTCTGAAGGACCGGAGGAATTCGATTCCGATAATACCGTCCATCTCTCAATCGATGAGGTCAAGGCGAAGCTCCTGACGATCCCTTACATACAAAACGAACTGGCACACTGGCGTAGCTAAGTACTTAGAAGCTTTTAAGGAGGCGGACCAAGTTACGAACGAAATGAATTACTGGTCCGGGCAAAGATGAAAATATTGATAACCGGGGCCAAAGGATTCGTCGGCCAAAATTTACAAAGTTCTCTGGAATCCATTCGAGACGGCAAAGATAAAAGCCACAGAGCTGCCTGTGTGTCGAATCCGGAAGAACTGATCATCTATACATTTGATAAAGACAATACATTGGCTGAGCTTGATACTTACTGTCAGGACTGTGATTTCGTGTTTAATCTGGCCGGTGTTAACCGCCCGGAAGATCCTGAGGAATTTATGCGAGGTAACTTCGGCTTTGCCTTCGATTTACTGGATGCTCTGAAAAAACATCAGAATACTTGTCCTGTCATGCTGTCCAGTTCAGT
>CAZJTS010000356.1:0-1804 GCA_964548975.1 uncultured Fastidiosipila sp. | reverse complement strand
GTGCTGTCGCCGGTGATCCGTTCGAGGACGACGAACAATTCGCCGGGCTCCAGAAACCAGAGTGTTTTGCTATTGGTTTGGGGAGTCTCGCGGATACGGAGAGACGTCTCGCCGCTACGCAGCGTGATGGTGTCGCCCGGGTTTGCGTGCTCCTCCTCAGGCACCTGAGCGTTCAGCCTGGCGAGAGGAAATAGCGACAGCACAATAGAGAGGGCGAGCAGGAGAGTCAGGATGCGCTTGTGCGGTTGAGATTGAGCTTCATTGGACCTATGTAGCACGAGAAAATCTCCTTTTAATAGGGTTACTGATTGTTACACGAATGTTTCAGAAATGTTACAACGTCGATTATACTGTTAGCATCTGATTTTTTCCAGAGCTTAAATGCATTTAGAGGAGAGAAATTACCAATCCTGTGCGATTTCATGCTTTACATGGTAAAATAATTTAGCTAATTAATCAATCTAAGGGGTAGGGATTATGGTGAAAATCGCCATCGGCGCCGATCATGCAGGTTTTGAACTGAAAGCGTATCTCATAAAAGCGCTAAGTGACCGGGGCTACGACATGCGAGATGTGGGCGTATCGAAGAGTGAGAAAGCGGATTATCCGGACATGGCGCAAGCGACTTGCGCCCCTGTGCTGACAGGCGAAGTCGATTACGGCATCGTGATCTGCGGGACGGGCATCGGGATCAGCATCTCCGCCAATAAGATCCCCGGCATCCGGGCGGCCCTCTGTGCCGAACCCTATTCAGCCCGCAAGGCCAAAGAACACAATAACGCCAATGTCATCGCCCTCGGCGGTCGCACCACCGGCACCGAGCTGGCGCTGGAGATTGTGCTGACTTTCCTGGAACATGAGTTCGCCGGCGAGCGCCATGCCGTCCGCGTGGCCAAAATAAGGGATATGGAGGAAAGGGGCTGCTAATGTGGCGTCCCGACGCTCAACGTTCACAACCCTCATGTACAGATCATGACTAGAGATGAAGTACGTAATGTATTAGGCTTCTGGTACCACCAGGAACTCTATGCACCCTGGAGGCCTGAAGCCTGTCCGGCACTCGAAGTGACTCCGGAGAATTTTCCTTCCGACACCGTCCGTATCTACGGCGGTCTGGCCCAGGTTAAAGCCCTGGAATCACAGCTGACCCCGGACGAACTCGGGGAGATAGCCGCCCGGGACCCTGATGAGGAGACCATCCTCTATCACTTTACGATCGACCCTGCTGCCCATTACATTCCCGGCAGCTTCAAGCTCAGTTATTACGCGTGGTCGCTCGCCCGGCTCGGTGAGGCCGAGGTGGATCTCAATCCTGAACTGTGCCAGGAGCTCAATGCCCAGCTCGATGCCGAACTGAAACTCGCAGATCCCGAGTTCTCGCGCGATATCATTCTCGCCCTGAACAACAGTGTCTATCGTCTGCTCTTCGAGGATCAGGCGAGTCTATTCGATCTGAACTGGTACGCAAGTGAGGTCGTTGTCGATCCCGCTGGGGATCCGCAGCTGGAAAAGCCCTTGATGCGTGACCTGAAGCTTGCCGCCGAACATTTCTCGCCCCGGGATCCCATGTTGGGCTTCATCGGCGGCATCGGGCAGCCGACCGAGGAGCGCATTCGCTCTCTGGACGACATCAGCTTATATAAGGAATATTTAAGGCCGGACGCCTATCCGCTGGCCCAGTGGCCGGCCGGCGATCACCCGGATCTCCGACAGCAGTGGCTGATCAATAAGGTCACCCGGCCTACTGAGCGAGGAGGAATCGCCGCTTTTCAGGCCCCTCAAGGCAGTGGCCGGGAAGTGATTA
>CAZJTS010000355.1:0-1808 GCA_964548975.1 uncultured Fastidiosipila sp. | reverse complement strand
GACTCAAGTTGCCTGGCTTGCTTGGCTGTCGGATACAGCCTTAATGTGCAATTTCTTGTTGCTTTCGACATGATAAAACTATATATAGTTCTTTATGGAAAAGTCAATACTAAACACATATTCTCACTGCTCTTTCAGGATATTTTATCACATAGTTTTCGTGACAAAATACCGCCGTCCGGCGCTGACGGACGCCATGCGCGATCGGCTGAGAGAGCTGTTCGGTCGCATCTGCGATAACGCCAAGTGCGTTCTGGTTGAGATGGACGGCGAGGCGGATCACGTCCACCTGCTTGTGGACGCGAGCCCGAACGTCCAGCCGTCGCGGCTTGTGAATACGCTTAAGACCATCAGCTCCCGCGAGCTGCGCAAGGAATTCGCGGCTGAGTTGGCGAAACACTATTGGAAACCCGTCCTGTGGACGCGAGCGTATTGCATTCTCTCTGCGGGCGGAGCCCCGCTCGATGTGATCAGAAAATACATCCAGAACCAGGGCAAAGACACCGACTAACTCCACCCTGGACGAGGATGGAGAATGCGTCGGGAATTTTGTTCACCTATTCGGGGACCAAGATCCATATCTAGTGGCAGGAATTGGCTGGCGCAGGGCGGCCGCGAACCGGGGCGGTTCGGGCCGGGGCCGCCGAAACTCCTTCTCCGGCCTCGTAATGCTTCCCCGCCGCGTGCGGGAACTTCCGTTTGCGCGTCGGGCGGCGAAGTTGCGGAGAAGATCGTTTTGCGCTTTGGGCGGCGGAGCAGCGGGGAAGCAAACGATGCCTGGATCAGTCGGACAGTCGCCGGCCCCGGCCCGAAACACCCCGGACCGCTAGTGACGAGAGCTGAGCGGCTATTTGGCGGAAGGGCAATCGTCATTGCGCGGTAGAATATTCACCTGCTAGGGGTGCAGGGGGCGGGCCCCCTGCCCGCCGGAGGCATCTTTTATTCCACAGCTTCGGGCGTGAACCTGATGCGCACGATGCGGCGGCGTTCGAGGCGTTCGACTTTGAACACGCCTTCCTTGATAGGCACTTCATCCCCGGCTTCGAGGACTCTTCCGGCTTCGGAGAGCAGGAATCCGGCCACGGTGGTGTAGGCCTCGTCCTCGGGCAGCTTGAGGCCGAGCTTGCGGTTCAGGTCGCGCACGGCGAGCATGCCGTCGAGGATGAAGGCCTTGCCGTCGCGCACGATCTGGGAGCGCACCTCCTCGTCGTATTCGTCGTTGATCTCGCCCACGATCTCTTCCAGCACATCCTCCAGAGTGACCAGCCCTTCCAGGCCGCCGTATTCGTCCATGACGAAGATCAGATGGGTGCGCGTGGCCTGCATCTGCTTGAGCAGGCTGCCCAGCCGCTTGCCCGAGGGCACGAAGGTGGGCGGGTGGAGCAGCGCGGTCATGGAGAAGACGAGCCCCGGTTCGCGGGACATGAACGGCTCCATGTCCTGGCGGAAGAGCACGCCGACCATGTCGTCCAGGTCCTCCCCGTAGACCGGCAGACGAGAGTAGCCGTGGATGCGGAAGGCGTCGAGCACTTCATCCAGGGTGGAGGTGACGGGCAGGGCCGCGATCTCGGAGCGCGGAATCATGGCCTCGCAGGCCTCGGTGGTGTTGAAGTCGAAGGCGCGGCGGATGAGGCGGCGTTTTTCCTCTTCGATCTGGCCGCTGGAGTAGCTGGCGTCGATGAGCATGCGCAGTTCGTCCTCGGTGTAGACCGAGCCGTGGTGGGGGCTGGGGGTGAAGCCGAGCAGCCGGACCGTGCGGGTTCCGGACCAGTCCAGCAGGCGGATGGGCCAGTAGAAGAGGCGGTAGA
>CAZJTS010000354.1:0-1808 GCA_964548975.1 uncultured Fastidiosipila sp. | reverse complement strand
GGTGGCGAAACCTTCAAGTGAGATCAAGATCGGCGACATTATTGAGGTCGGTTTTGGCTCAAGCAATGTGAAGGTCGAGGTACAGGAGATCCGCGAGACGGTGAAACGAACAGAAGTATCCGAGCTTTACAGGATTATCGGCGGGGCCAAAGGTGATGAGGTCCCCGAAATCGACGAGGAGTAGGCTAAGCCGCAGGTCTTGCGCTAAAGAGTGCCGCTCTTTAGAATAGAAGGCAATTAAACGATGTACGCACCGCGCAGTCGGTGTTTAGAAGAGGGAATTGAATGGCGACAAAGTCTAAGCAAACTACCGCACAGAGTCAAGGCTTCAGCCTCCGGGTGACCGGGCTGCTTGTCCTGCTTATGTTTGTGCTTTTGGCAGCAGCTGCGATGATGTTTTTCTTCAGTCAGAATGAGGAGAGAGACACGAAATTGGCGGAGGGCGAGGCGCTCAAGGCTGAGCTGGCAGTGCTCGAAGCAGACTCGAATTATCTGGATCAGCTGGTCGCCATGGCAGGACAACCGCAGTATATCGAGCGGATCGCCCGTGATGAGCTGGGCATGGTCCAGGCTGATGAGATTGTTTTTCGCGACATCGATTAAGCCTAGGCTAGTTTACGAGTAGGGGAGCGCTGAATGAAGCGCTCTTTTTTCTGTTCTAGTCTATGTCGCCCGCCACGTAGGTGACGTTAGGGAAGTCGGCTATGAGATCAAGCACGGCTTCCGGGGATTGTCCTTTATTCAGCTTCAGTTTGAGATTCACGCCGATCACCGGACTGTCAGGACGCTGTTCCTTCTGCAATGCTGTTTTCTGGGGCTCCAGTCCCTGCCCTGCCAAGTAGGCCAAAAAATCGACCAGCGATTCGCCGCTCCCTAGTTCGACGTAGAAATATTCGAAGTGCCGCTTGCCGAGCAGAATAATTTCGACCGTTTCCATGAAGGTAAAAGTGATGATCACCAGAACACCGGCCAGGACTGCGCCGAAATAGAACCCGGAGCCCAGGGCAATGCCGATCGCGGCCACCACCCAGAGGCCGGTCGCGGTTGTGAGCCCTTCGACCCGCTTGTCACGCGTGACCAGAATCGAACCCGCTCCCAAAAAACCGATACCGGAAATGATTTGCGCCGCCACACGGGCAGGATCACCCCCTCCATAGAGGGAGGAGAGGTGCAGGCCGGACATCGTCGCGAGCGCAGCGCCCAGACACACCAGGATGTAGGTGCGAACGCCAGCAGCGCGGTTCTTGTAGCCTCTTTCGATACCTAATGAGCCGCCGATCAGGATCGCGAGAAAAGACCGCAAAAGCACTGACCAGACGTTCAATTCTTCAAGAACTTGACGGATTTCGCTCCACATAATTACCTCCTGGGGCTATTGCTGCCGGGGTCGATTGTCGAGTCCCACAGGCAGCTGGCGGCAACGCGCCCCCCGCGCTTTACAGGAGGAGCGTACGCCCTTCGATCGCGCGTCCCAGGGTGACCTCGTCGGCATATTCCAGGCTCGAGCCAAAGGGGATGCCATGCGCGATGCGTGAGCAGTTGATCCCGCTTGGCCTGACCAGGCGGGCGATGTAATTCGCCGTAGCCTCGCCTTCGACCGTGGCGTTGTTCGCCAGGATGATTTCGTCGACCTCCGGACTGCTCTGGAGACGCTGCAGGAGATCGCGCAGGTGAATATCCTCGGGGCCGATGTTCTCCATAGGAGAAATAGCCCCATGCAAGACGTGGTACAGGCCCCTGTACTCGCGGGTGCGCTCCATGGCGATTACATCGGAAGGGCTCTCGACCACGCAGATTTTCGTGTGGTC
>CAZJTS010000353.1:0-1812 GCA_964548975.1 uncultured Fastidiosipila sp. | reverse complement strand
TTGCCCCGCCTATCGCGAAACCTATGCCGAATTCCTGAAAATCGACTTCCCCCGTATCCCGTGGCCTGCCACCCCTGATGAATTCTGGGACGTGTCTGCCAAGGGCACCGAGTTGCGTAGACTTCACCTGATGGACCCCGCCATGATCAGCGAAACGCCTTACCCCTTCACAGGTGAGGGCGACAACATTGTGGACAAACCGGAATTCAAGAACGGCCAGGTGTGGATCAACAAGACGCAGTATTTCGACAACGCGCCTGAAATCTCATGGGGCTTCTACATTGGTGGCTATCAACCTGCCCAGAAATGGCTGAAAGATCGCAAGGGACGGGCACTGAGCTTTGACGACGTGAAGCACTACCAGCGCATCCTGAAAATCCTGTCCGAGACAGATCGGATCATGCAGACAATCAAGATGGATCTGACAGCGGGCGACAAGGGTTAACGCTTCAAATTATCAATAGGTGTCGAAGAGAAGGCAGGGGATATCGTATGCGAAAATGGATTGGTCGAATCCTGCTGATTCTTGTCGTGGGCAGCATTGGACTGGCTGTCTTTGGTTATTATCGGGCCGGTTATTTTAGTATGCCTGAACTAGCAACTGTATCTTTCAGGGGTGTCTGTGCTCCCATTCCCGTCGGCTTTTGCACAGAGCATTGGCGATGATGACGAGCTTGCGCGCGACGGCCGTGACGATGACCTTGTGTGGTTTCCCGGCTTTACGGAGCCGATCAGCGAACGCTTTGAGTGTCGGGTTATGATGCGAGGCAACCAGCGCTGCCTGGAACATGACATGTCGTAGGGCGCGTCTACCACCGGCGATTGCGCGCTTGCCACGCAACGTTCCGCTGTCCTGCGCCACTGGTGCCAAACCGGTCAGGGCCGCAGCTTCTTCGCCGGTGAGAGCGCCGAGTTCGGGAAGTTCGGCGATCAGCGTTGAGCTGGCGACTGGTCCGATGCCGGGAACGGAACGAAGGATCCGCGCGGTGTCCGCGAGATGCCTGTAGCGCCCCAAAAGCTCTGAAATTCTGCTTTCCAACTCGGTGATCGCAACATCCAACCTCTCCTTCAACTCCACATCGATATCCTCGAACAGCTCTGCCGTTCCCGATTTCCGATGCGCCCGGATCTGCGCCAGAAGCCGCTTTCGCATCTCGACCACCTGTGCCCGTCTGGTGGTCAAGGCCCTGAGAAGACGTAGATGTTCGGCGGGAAGTGTTCGTCCTGCCTCGGGTCTGAAGACCAAGAAGCGCGCTATGAGTTCGGCATCGATCCTGTCGGTCTTTGCTCGGGTTCCAAGGCTGCGCGCGAAGGCCTTGACCTGGGCCGGCGGCACTTGGCGGGCCTCGACGCCTGCATCCTGAAGATAGGACCAGAGCCGCCATTCCTGCCCACCCGTCGCTTCGAAACAGACGACGGCTCTCTGGTCGTGAGCGAGATCGGACACCGCGACATGGCCATTATCGGTATTGGGGATGCGATGACGCTGACCGTCCGGAAGGCAGTGAATATCGAGCCAGTCTCGGCTCACATCTATCCCGATGATCCGACCGTGTGTTACCTTCTCCATGCTCTCCTCCTTCTGATACGCGGTCCCACGAGGGCCGCTGGCAACTGTTCGAGACAATGAAGGAGAGGCGGTGCCGACAGGCTAAGAAGCGTGGCCATGCCACAAGGGTCAGACGTCGCGCACCACCCCGTCACGGGTCCTGGCCGGGACACGTGACGGGGTCACGCTAGCAGATCTACGATACAGAAGGGTCAGGATGCATTGATTTTCGACGCGCTGCGTGATTCACGGCTCGGAAAACG
>CAZJTS010000352.1:0-1825 GCA_964548975.1 uncultured Fastidiosipila sp. | reverse complement strand
CGGGAAGAAATCCTGATAGAAATCAAGCATATCTCGAAGCCGCATCCAGGGACTGAAGAATGTGCGGTCCGGCAGATAAGCAACACTGCCTTTGCTAAGCGGTCCGGGTGCCTGATCACAGATAGTCACCTGACCGCTGTAGGTCAAGAGCTGACCCGCTAGGATCTTCAGTAATGTCGACTTCCCCGAGCCGTTCTGGCCGGCAATCCCCACAATTTGGCCCGGCTTCAGAGATAGCGACACCTCATCGAGCGCAGCCTTCGACTTATGATACTTAAACGCTACCCTGTCCAGGACTACCAACGCTTCTCCGTTATTCATGATATTCCTCCATCACTTCCTTCAGCATTTCCATTGTCTCAGATTGGTCATAGCCCAAGGCCCTCATCTCATCGCTGAACGACTGCAGAACGCTCCTGACGTTTTCTCTCCTGAGCTGGCGAATCAATTTCACATCCTCCGTCACGAATCTCCCTGAGGTGCGGTCCGTGTAGATCAGCCCCTCTCGCTCGAGATCGGCAAAAGCCCTCTGCATGGTATTCGGTGTGACACCAAGCTCGGCGGAAAACTGCCTGACCGGAAGGATGCGCTCACCCGGTTGTAGTGTGCCGGCGATCATGCGCCTGCGGAGCTCATCGGCGATCTGCAGATATAATGCGCGATTCGTATCAAAGTTCATGTGCTGCTCATTTCTGCTAGATATCCCTTCGCTTGAATACCAGTCTACCGAGAAGCAACGCGATTATGGTATAGGCCAAGGCAAGAGCTGCCGAGAACAAGAGGTTCGTGTGATCCACCGGGATTTCGCCGCTCAGGTATGTCGCGAGATTCATATGTAAGAAGGGCGTGAACCTCAAGATGGGCAATATACTCGCCAATTGCGTCAAGATGGGGTTCAGTAAGTAGCTCATTACGAGTGCCAGAGCGATCGTCGCGGAGTTCGCCCGCGTACTGACCGCAAGCAAGAGTGTGATGGCCAAAGGCAGGATCATGCTGAGTAACTCGACTTTGTAATAGACGGCACTGTAAAGCCAGACCGGCAGCTGAAAGGCGTGGCCTAATTGAGCGAAAACAAAGGGAGCCGTAGGATCACCGAAGCCGAAGAAAACAGTACCTGCGATCAGATTGACCAGAAAATTCAGTATCTGCAAAGCCCAGGCGAAAGTCAGGACACTCGCAAACTTCGCAAAGAAAATCTGTCCTCGACTGACCGGTCGGATGACCAGGGACTTCAAGGTGCCCTTCTCATACTCTCCCGCCATAGCCAAAGACATGAACACCACGGCAAAAGTCAATACGAGACCGCCCACAGAGTTCCCGCCATTGGCAAGGTTGTCCCAGCTACGCATTTCTTCCGTATCCGTGCCGTGTATCGCCTCGGGTTGGAGAATCCCATGCTCCAGTTGATACCTGAACACTGCGAGATCATTGGTTTCATTACGGAACTGGCGATCCGACACACCCGGCTCGCCCTTTGCCAGTGCCTCTTCCGTTTGCTTCACGCGCAGCGTAAGTTGCTCAAGCATTTCCTGATTCGTAATGGAATTCTGCTGGGAGGGCGTCACCTCAATTTCAAAATCATCAGGAAAACTATTCTCCTCGAATTGTGCTTCGAGTCTAGGCAAAAAGACCTTCTGAAAGTAATAATTAATCCCATTGGTCGCAATGCCGACGAGGATAATCAGAACGGCAAAAACCCAAGCCATCCGCCTCAGTCGGATCTTCCCTAACTCGACTTTATAAGTCTGCCAGAATCTTCTCATTGGATCTGCCCCCCTTTCTGCTCGACCAGCGAGATAAAGCTCTCTTCGAGTGAACCTCGATC
>CAZJTS010000351.1:0-1838 GCA_964548975.1 uncultured Fastidiosipila sp. | reverse complement strand
TCGCCCGGCTGGGTTCCGAGTGGGAGCCGGTCGAGGAGAAGAAGGCCGACGCACCGCGTCGGTCCACCAAGAAGTAGCACCGAGAGGGGGCGCGACCAGCAAGAGAACAACTTTAAAACGCTGTTCGATTTTGCCGATGGGTCTGCGACGTACCCGAACTTTAAGGATCGCGAGCACTTCATCAAAAGCTATCCGTTCATTCCGTATCAATTCAACCTGTTCCAGTCAGCGATTCAGAGCCTCTCTCGACACAGTGCGTTTGAAGGTAAGCACAGCTCAGTGGGTGAGCGCTCGATGCTGGGGGTATTCCAGGAGGTGGCGAAGAGTATCAAAGGCCATCAGGTCGGTGATCTGGCCACCTTTGACCTGATGTTCGAGGGCATTCGCACCGCACTTAAAGGCGCAATCCAGTCATCGATCCTCCGTGCCGAAAATACGCTGACGAATGAATTCGCTCTGCGCGTACTAAAGGCCCTGTTCCTGGTGAAGTACGTCAAAGAGTTCAAACCCACGGTGCGCAACATCTGCGTGCTGATGCAGGACAACTTCGGCACCTCGATCACAGCGCTGAAAGCGAATGTCGAGGAAGCCTTGGCGCTGCTTGAGAACGAGACGCTGATTCAGCGTAATGGGGATCTCTATGAGTACCTCACCGATGAAGAGCAGGACGTTGAGGCGGAGATCAAGAACACCGACATCGATACTCAGGCGGTAGCAACCGAACTTGAGAAACTGGTGTTTGATGGGGTCATCAAAAACCGCAAAATCCGTTGGGATGAAAGCGGCCAGGACTACCCGTACACACGCAAGCTGGATGATAACCAGATTGGTCGCGAACATGAGTTAGCGATCAATGTGATTACGTCGTTCCATGACTATCGCGATGCCTTTGATAAGCACCGGACGGACACGGTCTACAACGATGAATTGCGCGTTGTCATGCCAGACAGCGAACGGCTGATGCGTGATCTCGTACTCTTCAAAAAGACCGAAAAATATATCTCTCATGAGACACGCACCACCCAACAGGATTCGGTCAAACGCATCCTGGCAGAGAAGGCTAGCCAGAACGCAGAGCGCTACAACCAGCTCAAGACGCTTGTCTCCAGGCTGATGGGGCAGGCGGTCTACTTTGTGCGCGGACAAGAGATCGAAATTGCGGGCGAAGATGGTCAGAGCAAAGTCCAGAAAGCCTTTATCGAACTGGCAAAGCAGATCTATCCCAACCTCAAAATGCTTCGCGGCAAGCAGTACCAGGAAAGCGAAATCGCAACGATCCTGACCCAAGGGCAACAGGGACTGTTTGGTGATGAACAAAGCCTGCCAGAAGCGCAGCAAGAAATGTTCTCCCATATTCAGAGCAACCATCGTGGCGGCATTCGTACCACGGTGAAATCGTTGTTGGAAAAGTTTGAGCGCAAGCCCTATGGCTGGTCATACGCGGCCGTGCTCTGCACACTGGCGCACCTGTGTGCTCGCGGCAAGATTGAGGTTCGTGAATCCACCAATCTGCTGGATGATTCCGAGCTGGCCCGTGCGCTTAAAAACTCAAACACCCACGGCAACCTGATTCTTGATCCTCAGGTGGAGTTCACACCCGGCCAGACCAAAAAGCTCAAAGAGTTCTTCAACGATTATTTCGATAAGGTAGCGTATGCGACTGAGGCGAAAGCGTTGGCGAAGGAGGCTCAAGAAGCCTTTGCGAGTCAGAAAACCGAGCTTGAACGGTTGCACCTTCAGGCCGACCGTTATCCGTTCCTGCGATCACTGTCAGACATCATTGCCGACCTCTCTGACCTGGAGTCAAAGCCCTATCAATGGTTCGTGACCGAACTGCC
>CAZJTS010000350.1:0-1839 GCA_964548975.1 uncultured Fastidiosipila sp. | reverse complement strand
CGGCGAGACAAAGGTAGAGCTGATCCAGGAAGACGGCCGCGCCAGGACTTCGGTAGGCCCAGATATCTGCTGGGGCTTCGAGGTCGAGTCCGTGGATGCGATGCTCGAAACGCTGAAGGAGAAGGGTGTCCCAGTGCACAGCGGCCCCTTCCAGCCAAACCCTTTCCGCAAGTTCTTTTACATTCTGGATCCGAACGGCATGAGGATTCAGTTCGTCGAGAACCTGCAAAAAGCCTGATTATCTATAGGGCCTGCGGCACTAGTCCAAGTACTGAACAGAAAAACCACAAAAAGCCGCACAATAATAAAAAAAGAAAACCATAGCATTCCCAAAGTACTTGTGGGAGTGCTATAATTCTCTCTATGTTTAAATAAAAATACCCTAGCATAAATTTGAGGGTGATCTTCATTGTATCAGCGGAGGCGAGGGCTTGTCAACAGGTGATTTTCACCAAGGAGGGTGCACATGACGAAGTACATTTTTGTTACCGGAGGCGTGGTTTCATCGCTGGGCAAAGGCATCACGGCGGCTTCTTTGGGCAGACTGCTGAAGGATCGCGGCCTCAAGGTCGCCATGCAGAAATTTGACCCGTACCTGAATGTCGATCCGGGTACGATGAGCCCTTACCAGCATGGAGAAGTATTCGTGACGGAGGACGGGGAGGAGACGGACCTGGATCTGGGTCATTACGAGCGTTTCGTCGATGAGAACTTGAGCAAGGGCAGCAATGTGACCACGGGCAAAGTCTACGGCTCGGTGATCGCGAAGGAGCGTAAAGGGGAGTACCTGGGCGCGACGGTCCAGGTGATCCCGCACATCACGAATGAGATCAAGCGACGTATTCAGCGTGTCGAGACTGAACGAGAGGTCGATGTGGTGATCACCGAGATCGGCGGTACGGTGGGGGACATTGAGTCGTTGCCATTTCTGGAGGCGATTCGCCAGGTCAAGGGTGACCTCGGGAGGGAGAATGTCTGTTATATTCACGTGACGCTGGTGCCGTATTTGGCCAAAGCCGGCGAGCTCAAGACCAAGCCGACACAGCATTCTGTGAAGGAGTTGCGAAGTATTGGGATTCAGCCGGATATCATCGTCTGCCGCTCGGAGAAGACGTTGTCGCAGGATTTGAAGAACAAGATCGGGCTGTTTTGCGACATGGATGGACGGTCGGTAGTCCAGAACTTGGATGCTGATTACTTGTACGAGGTACCGCTGCTGCTGCAGGCGGAGGGACTGGACAGTCTGGTCTGCGAGAAGCTGGGCCTTCATTGCCAGGTGGGCGACAGCCGTGAATGGCGGCAGATGGTCGACCGGATGAAGCATTTGTCCAGAACGGTGCGGATCACGCTGGTGGGGAAATATGTGGAGATTCATGACGCGTATTTGTCGGTGGCCGAGGCCTTGCGTCATGGCGGCCTTGCAACTAATGCCCGTGTGGAAATCACCTGGCTGGATGCGGACAGAGTCAACGACGGCAACGCGGCGGAACTTCTGGCAGAGGCAGAGGGGATTCTTGTGCCCGGGGGTTTTGGCGACAGGGGAATCGAGGGGAAGATCGCTGCGATACGGTATGCTCGAGAACACAAGGTGCCGTTCTTTGGCATATGTCTGGGCATGCAGTGCGCGGTGATTGAGTTCGCGAGACATGTCGCGGGTCTCGGTGACGCACATAGTTCGGAGTTACCGCATCAAACTCCGCAGGCCGTGATTGATCTGCTGCCGGAGCAAAAGAACATCGAGGACCTCGGCGGGACTATGCGCTTGGGAGCGTATCCTTGTGTGTTGACCGAGGGGAGTCTGGCTGCGAATGCCTATGGCGAGCGTGAAATAGAGGAGCG
>CAZJTS010000349.1:0-1846 GCA_964548975.1 uncultured Fastidiosipila sp. | reverse complement strand
GGTAGGGTTCCCCGCCCACGCGCAGGGGGCGACAGCTGCCACCTGCGGTCCATGGCTTGCGCCACGGCAGGACGCCGCGCTCGATGATGCGGATGATTTCGTTTGTGATGACCTCTGAGGCATCGAATTTGGGCGTACGGGATCGGGCCATGGCTGGCCTCCTTTTCGAGTTTTGGTGAGAGGGAGTGGTGACTAGGTTGACCGACAGGGGCGCGGATCGTTGGCGATCCTGGCACCGAGGGCTTCGACCATGTCGATGTAGGTGGTCAGCGACACGGACTTGCCGGGACCCGAAGAGTCAGGGTCGACCGATCCGTCCCGCGCCACCCGCGGCAGGTTCGCGAAGGCGATGACATCGGTGACGGGTCGGATATCGATGAACGGGGTCCCTCGTGCGACCGCAAGAGTGGCCAAGGGAAAGCGCTCGATCGGCGCGAAGGTCGACACGGTGGTCCAACCGAGATGGATGAATGTCCCGCCCTCTCCGCAGATCACATGCGCGTTTGGCAATAACGCCGCCTGCTTCAGATAGCCAAGCTCACGCAGGACAGTCTCGCGCTCGAGCCGTTGTGCCTGCCCCGTCTGGCCGGTTCGGCGTAGTTCCTTGTGTCGCCACCACGAGGCAGCGGTCGCGCGCAACACGCGCAAGACACCTGTTTGCATCGGAATGCCCTTCATCAGGAAAGACAGACCGGAACCCGGCCCGGACCCATCTGAGGGACCCCAAAGGCCCTCATCCGTCAGTCACAAAACCCGAAGAACACTTTCTCTTTTTCCGGCCCCTTTGGGCACACAACAAAACCGAAAAGCCCGGCACATCTGCCGAAGCCATTGATTTCATGCAGCAATTCCAGATCGGCAGGCAAGATCGGCAACGCATATCGGCAAAACCTTGCTTGAAAGTACGAAATGTGTTTATTTTTCAATTACTTTGCAAACATGGAAGATCGGCAAAAATGCTGGAAACACCCGCCAGGATCGAACCCTGCTTCTTCGAGGAGCATATTCCTACAGAACTGGCAGACCTTTCGGTCGACATCCAGAGGGAAGCCACCGGGCTGGGACAAGGGTTGCATCCTGACAGCGCAGCCGAACTTGCCGATCTCGTCCGTGTGATGAACTGCTACTACTCCAACCTGATCGAAGGGCACAACACACGCCCCCGCGACATCGAAAGGGCGCTGGCTGACGCCGAGCTTGAGGAAGAAACCCACCCTCTTGCCCTTGAGGCCCGGGCGCACGTCATCGTTCAACGGGCCATCGACGAGATGCATCGCAAGGGCACCCTGCCCCGCCCCACATCCGTCGAATTCTTGACTTGGGTCCATAAGAGCTTCTACGACGAGATGCCGAATGAGTTTCGGGTCATCGAACATCCCGACGGCACACAAGAGCCCATCGTTCCGGGACGCATGCGCCAGGATGACGATCGGGAAGTTGCAGTCGGGCGCCACCTACCTCCTTCATCGTCGCGCGTCGCGGCATTCATGGACCACTTCGACAAACGATTTCAGATTGCGGCGCGGTCTTCGAGCGGACGGATCATCGCGATCGCCTCTGCGCATCACCGGCTCAACTACATCCACCCTTTCCCGGATGGCAACGGGCGCGTCAGCAGACTGATGTCTCATGCCATGGCCCTCACAGCGGGGATTGGTGGCCAAGGGCTCTGGTCCGTATCACGTGGGCTGGCCCGCGGGCTAACCGATCGGGGCGAGTACAAACGGATGATGGATCTGGCCGACAGTCCACGCCGTGGAGACCGCGACGGACGGGGGAACCTGTCAGAAGCGGCACTGAAGACGTTCAGTGAATGGTTCCTGAAAGTGACGCTTGACCAGATCAC
>CAZJTS010000348.1:0-1847 GCA_964548975.1 uncultured Fastidiosipila sp. | reverse complement strand
GTAGTGTCACCTATGAACTGGAGCTGCTATATGAATAAATAATCGCACTTCAGGACTGCAAGAGGTTTACACAAAACTATTGACACTGCCCCGTGTCCCCCACCGCATGGTAACCATAGCTAATATCAACAGTGAACTAAACAAGGCTGAAGAAATTCGTTAGGCTGTGCAATATACAGCACGAAAAAACCCCCGCAATCCGTTGCGGGGGTCATTCTGCCATTAACTAAATAGATTTTTTAAAGGCCAATATTCGTATTTCTCGTCTCGATTTCCTTAAGGCTAGCTTCAAGCAAAGTCCGGTTTTCTTCTACCATCGGTACAGGAGTGAGATTGCGATAATGCATAAGGCCTGTACCAGCCGGGATCAGAGTACCAATGATGACATTCTCCTTAAGACCAATCAACTGGTCGAGCTTGCCTTTGACAGCTGCATCGGTAAGCACGCGTGTTGTCTCCTGGAAGGAAGCTGCTGACAGCCATGAGTCCGTTGCAAGAGAAGCTTTGGTAATACCGAGCAGAATGCGCTTGCCGCTGGCAGGTTCGAGGCCTTCGGCGATCGCTTTTGCATTGGCATCTTCGAAGGTGAAGCGGTCAACAGTGCCGCCTGTAGGCAGGCTTGTATCACGAGCATCGTCCACTCTTACTTTGCGCATCATCTGACGGCAGATAATTTCGACGTGCTTATCACTGATATCAACACCATTGTTATTGTAGACCTTAACAACTTCAGAGATGATGTAGCGTTCGACACCTGGAATTCCGCTGATACGCATGATGTCGTGTGGATTTACGGAACCATCGGTAATCAACTCACCGGCATCTACGTGGTCGCCTGAGCTTACCAACAACGTCGAACCGTAGTTGACCGTGTAGGTAATGGCCTCGAGATTTTCGTTGGTAATCGTTACCTCACGCTTGCGTTTCGCTGCATCCTGAACGCTGACCGTTCCCGAGAGTTCCGTCATGACCGCCTGGCCCTTTGGCTTACGAGCTTCGAAAAGCTCCTCTACACGAGGAAGACCCTGCGTAATATCCTCTCCTGAGTTCGCAATACCGCCCGTATGGAAGGTACGCATTGTCAGCTGCGTGCCGGGTTCACCGATTGACTGAGCTGCCATAATACCGACTGCTTCACCAATCACGGCTTCCTCACCTGTCGCCAAGTTGAGTCCGTAGCAGTGAGAACAAATCCCACGTGGCGAACGGCAAGTCAAAACACTGCGGATAGAGGCTTTCTCTATACCTGCCTGCTGTATTTGCTCAGCCAATTCAGCAGTAATCAAGTGATTTTTCTCGACGATTACTTCGCCTGTTTCAGGATGAATAATATCTCTGCCAGCATAACGGCCGGCAATACGTTCCATCAAAGGCTTGATCATACGCTTGCTGACTGCAGATCCTGAGGTCAAAGCCGTGACTTCCATCGCCTCTTCACTGCCGCAATCCTTTTCGGAAATGATCACATCCTGGCTGACGTCGACCAGACGTCTGGTGAGGTAACCAGAGTCGGCCGTTTTAAGAGCCGTATCCGACAATGACTTGCGGGCGCCGTGCGAGGAGATAAAGAATTCCAGCACGTTCATGCCTTCGCGGAGGTTTGACTTGATCGGAATCTCGATCGTATTACCGGAGGTATCGTTCATGTTACCGCGCATTCCTGCCAGCTGCTTGATCTGAGACATCGAACCACGAGCACCTGACTGCGACATCATGGAGATTGGGTTATATGGATCCATGCTCTGCTTAAGAGCTTCCGTGATGTCATCGGTAGTTTTACGCCAGATTTTGATGGCCGCCTGAGATCTGCCTTCTTCGTTCAAGAGACCTCTCTGGTGCTGTTTGGC
>CAZJTS010000347.1:0-1852 GCA_964548975.1 uncultured Fastidiosipila sp. | reverse complement strand
GGGCGATGGCATCACCATGGGTGGGGAGCCAGCTGTGCTCCCCAAGCTGGTCGAGGACGAGGATTTCCCAGTCGGCCTCGGAGAAGCTGCTCTGCATACCCTGCCTGCTTTCTTCCATGTGGTCACTGACCTCACTTTATCCGGCACCGGCTGCTGCTCAGTCCATGAAGTAGCTCAGTCGGCGCTGGATCAGGATCAGACTGCGCCCTCCACGATCTTCTCTGCATCTTTCACCCGGAGCTTGCCCGACATCAACGGGGGCAGGAGTGCATCGCGGGTAGCGGAAAGGACGTCGTTTTCTCTCAAAGCTGCTCGAGCGCGGCTATGAAGATCTGCCGCGACATCGTTGAAATCAGTCATGACCTCGGGGGCAGCCTTTCGGACCTTGAACTTCTTGAAGTTGCCGCGACTCAACTCCAAGAAGGTGGCTCCGTTGGCGAGAGAGATGAACTCGTCGACTCGGCTGCGCATTTCGTGGAAGATCCAGAAGTGCAGTGACGGATCGTTCGGCTGCACGACGATGAATCCCTGATTCACCGCAGTTGGAACCTGGGCAAGCGCAAAAGCGCCGATAGTCGCTCGAGACGTCATGAGTATTGAACCCGGTGGGTACAACCCTGAGGCACACGCATCCAAACCGGCTTCGGAGATGGTCCTGGAAGTGCTCTCCAGATATGGACCCACCAAGGCTGTGACGTCGGTCGGGGTGGCCCAAGCTATTTCCCCGTCCCAAAATTCAGGATTCTTGGTACTGGGAGTTCCACCACCGGAAACCTGAGCGATGTCGTCGAACGTCTTATCAGAATAGGTTGAAGATAGAAGCGCTCGACGGAAAAGCGTTCCGGCAAGTTCGTCGCTGGTTCTCGCCAACTTGGTATTGGCGGCGATCTTATCGTCGAGAGCCCCAAGAACTGCGGCAATTGCTTTCTGCTCGGTAAGTGTAGGAAGAACAGCATTAAAAGCTTCGATTCGAGAAGGGCTCGTATGGCGGACGGTACTCCCCGAGGCTGTTCCTAAAATGTGTGAACGGTATAGAGGAGTGCGTAAGTAGTACGCTAGAAATTTCTTATCTACTAGATTTGATTCGGTAACTTCTACGAGACCAATTCTCTGGTTATGAAGGTAACGCCGACCATTTGGCACTACAGCAGGCAATCCTAGAGTGTCTCCTGCCTTGCTGAGATCCGTCATTGTGATGACTAGGTCTCCTGACTGCAACTCATACTCTTTAGGAAAATCGCCGGAGAAGGTTTTTGGCTTTGCCTCTTGAAATCCGCCGCCTACAGCGAAATTACCTGGTGTTATAAGTGTAGGAAAGTTCAAGTCATCGCTGAATTCCTTGCCGGAAAAAGCAAAACCATGTTTCACTCGGATGACGTCGCCCAGTCGAATAGATTGAGCCCTAAGCATCGATTCTCCTCAGCTGCTCGCGCACCACTGCAGCTAGCCGCTCTGATTCGTTGAACTGCTCGAAGAGTTCCTTCTTCAGGCGGGTGATCTTCTCGGCGATTGGTTCGCCGTCATCTTCTAGCTCAGCTGCGCCGACGTAGCGGCCGGGGGTTAGGGCGTAGTCGGCGTCCTTGATTTCTTCGAGGGTGGCGGAGTAGCAGAAGCCGGCCTCGTCCTCGTAAGCCTTGCCTTGGGCGGAGGGGGTGCCGCGCCAGGCGTGGAATGTGTCGGCGATCTTGGCGATGTCCTCATCGCTCAAGGCTCGTTCGGCACGGCCGACCATATGGCCGAGGTTGCGGGCATCGATGAACAACACCTGACCCGTGCGGTCGATGGAGCCCTGTTCCCCGGCGGTTTTGTCCTTGGCGAAAAACCAGGTGCACACCGGGATGCCGGTGGACCT
>CAZJTS010000346.1:0-1865 GCA_964548975.1 uncultured Fastidiosipila sp. | reverse complement strand
TACGTACTGATCCCGAGTTTCTGAAGTTCCTGAGCGAGAAAAGTCGCATTGGTATTCTGAATTTGGCCCAGAAGCAGTTCTGTGCCTACAGCGATGATTTCAGCACTCCGAATGACAAAGTCAGCCCCTAAATCCATTAGGCATCTGTTCCTTCGTGAATGTTATAGCAATGGAGGGTGTTTTTCAAAAGCATGGCTATTGTCATAGGTCCGACACCGCCGGGTACGGTCGTAATATAGCCGGCTTTTTCGCTGACAGATTCGAAGTCTACATCGCCTGTGACTTTGCCTTCGGCTGTTCTGTTGATGCCGACATCGATTACAATCGCGCCGGGTTTCACCATGTCTGAAGTGACGAACTCCGCTCTGCCGAGAGCGGCAATGAGGATATCCGCCTCCTGGCAGATTTCTGATAGGTTACGTGTACGTGAATGGGTCACCGTTACAGTCGCGTTCTGCTGAAGCAGTAACTGCAACATCGGTTTACCTACCGTATTGCTTCGCCCAATGACTACAGCGTGTTTACCCGTCAGATCCTCGCCTGACGCTTCTAAGAGCCGCATGACGCCGAGCGGTGTGCAGGCTACAGGCGCTGTCAAACCCAGTTGGAGTTTCCCTATATTCACGGGGTGGAAGCCATCGACGTCTTTGTCCGGTCGGATCTGCTCCAAGAAGTCCGCTTCTAAGGGCCGTAATGCCTCGGGCAGAGGCAACTGAAGCAGAATGCCATCGACATCAGCATCATTATTTAGGGAGTCAATGACTTTATGTAACTCTTCGGCGCTCACCGATTCGGGCAAGCGTTTCATCAGGGATTTGATGCCGCTTTTTTCGCAGGCTTTCTCCTTGTTTCGAACATAGATCGCGGAAGCCGGGTCATCGCCTGCCAGAATCACTGCCAGACAGGGTCTACGGCCGCCCCGGTCGAGGATGTCATCCACACGGCGCTTTACCTCTGCTCTCACCTGCTGTGCTACTTGCTTGCCATCAATGATCTTCGCTGTCATTCTTCTGTTCCTCCAATTGATTTTGTGCGTTACGTAGCGCCCAATCAGTTCTCGTCAAAATTACTTCACGGGGTTTACTTCCGACAAACGGACCGATATAACCTTTCATTTCCATGGCATCTACGAGCCTTCCGGCTCTGGGATAACCGATGTTCAATCGCCTTTGTAAAACAGATACAGATGCATAGCCGGCATCGAGGATTACTTCTACGGCTTCATCCAGGAGATCATCCTCTTCGGGTTCGGCCGAACTACCGCCGGTGTCCACACCTGCTGCAGGAGTAGAGACGATCTGCTCCGCAACTTCTTTGTCATAGGACTTGAGGTTCTGGGCATTCAGGAAAGAGACAATATTCTCAACCTCATGATCACTCACGAATGCGCCCTGGCCACGGGTGGGTTTCGAAGAACTCTGAGGAGAATAAAGCATGTCGCCTTTCCCCAAAAGTTTTTCGGCACCCCCGCCATCCAGTATCGTACGCGAATCCACCTGTGAGGACACCGCAAACGCCAGACGCGAGGGAATATTCGCTTTGATAACACCGGTGATCACGTCAACCGATGGGCGCTGTGTAGCAATAATGAGATGAATACCCGCAGCGCGGGCCATTGCCGTCAAACGAGAGATCGCATCTTCCACTTCGTGCGCAGCTGTGGCCATTAGGTCGGACAATTCGTCGATTACCAGCACGATGAAGGGTAAGCGCTCATAGCCGCCCAGATCCGCGTCTTCGTTGTAGCCTTTCATATCTCTGACCTGACGCTCCGCGAAGAGCTGATAACGCCGCGTCATCTCGGCGACAGCCCAATTGAGGGTATTGGCGGCCTTCTTAGGGTCAGTCACGACGGGGGCCAAAAG
>CAZJTS010000345.1:0-1883 GCA_964548975.1 uncultured Fastidiosipila sp. | reverse complement strand
CTTTGTACTCTTCATCTGTGATCTCTTTAGCATCTTTCAGCCACAGTGGATTGGTCTCGTTAATCGGGCTCAGCTGGGGCTCTGCTGCCGGGGTAAATTCTTCACCTTTGGCTTCAGCTTCTTCCCGGGCTTTGGCCGCATCTTCGGCTCGACGCTCAGCAGCTTTCTTATCCTGAACGACATCATGGAAGTAAATCGGATAGGGCATAAACTGACAATACTTCTGAAGTGCCTGACGGATGGAAGCAGCGCTGACATCCTCTGTCCGGTCTTCGCTGAGCGACAGGGTAATTTCTGTCCCCCGCTCGCTGTGTTCCCCCTCACCCATCGTGTAATGGATGCCATCTTCACTGGTCCAGAAGGCTGGCTTGCTGTCCGCTTTCCAGGAAAGCGTATCGATCCGCACGTGATCTGCGACCATGAATGCCGAGTAGAAGCCTAAGCCGAAATGGCCGATGACGCCACCTGAGCCTTCGCTCTTTTCCTGATACTGCTCAACGAAAGCCATGGCGCCGGAATACGCAATCTGATTTATAAACTCATCTATTTCCGCTTCGGTCATACCCAAGCCGTTATCCCGAATCCGAATCTGCTTTTGCTCCTCATCATAAGTGACGTCGATTCGATAAGCGGGTTTCTCTGTCTCATCCCACTCACCGATACCGCGCAGATGTTCGAGTTTCGTGATTGCATCCGCAGCATTCGAGACTAATTCGCGAATATAAATATCGCGTTCTGTGTATAGCCATTGACGAATTACCGGGAAAATATTCTCTGTACTGACTTGAATTGAACCTGTTCTTTGACTCATTAGTGTTTATCCTCCATTGAAAGACAAATAAAGTTGAAATACATCGCTGTAGATTATAGCATAGGAGTAAGACTTGAAAAGGCTTAGGAACCGGGTCTTCACGACCGGTTCTGACGGTGATCGCTTGTAATCTCAGCGCTTATCGTATATTATCTCGTGAATATAATACTTACATGCATAATCGGAGGATATTATGGCTAAAGAAAGAATTTTACTCGCGTATTCCGGTGGTCTGGACACCTCGGTAATCATCCCATGGCTATTAGAGAACTATGACTGTGAAGTAGTCGCCTACTGCGGCGACGTCGGTGTCGGCGTTGATCCGGATTTTCTGCGGGACAAAGCACTGAAGCTCGGCGCTGAAAAGTGCTATGTCGAGGACATCAGCGAAGAGTACATCAGAGACTTCATCTACCCGACCCTCAAGGCTCAGGCCGTCTACGAAAACAGCTACTTACTCGGTACATCCACCGCCCGGCCTTTGATCGGCCAAAAACTGGTAGAGACTGCACGCAAAGAGAATTGTACGGCCATCTGCCACGGGTGCACCGGCAAAGGCAACGATCAGGTGCGTTTCGAACTGGCGATCAAGGCCTTGGCTCCGGATCTCAAGATCATTGCGCCGTGGCGAATCTGGGATATCAAATCCCGCGAGCAGGAGCTGGCGTATGCTGAGGAGAAAGGCGTCCCTGTCCCCGTCACGCGCGAAACCAATTACTCTAAAGACCAGAATGTCTGGCATCTGTCACATGAAGGGATGGATCTCGAGGATCCTGCCAACGAGCCGGATTACGACAAAATCCTCGAACTGATGGTTACTCCGGAAAAAGCCCCTGATGAAGCCACTTATGTAACTATAGAATTCGAAAAAGGCCTACCGGTGAAGGTCGATGACGTCACAGGCGACCTGGAAATGCTGGTCTACCTCAACGATGTCGCAGGCCGGAATGGCGTGGGCATTGAGGACCTGGTCGAGAACAGACTCGTCGGCATGAAGTCCAGAGGCGTCTATGAAACCCCGGGCGGTACGGTGCTCTACAAAGCCCACCGCTGGCTCGAGCAAATCTGCCTG
>CAZJTS010000344.1:0-1895 GCA_964548975.1 uncultured Fastidiosipila sp. | reverse complement strand
GATGGTAAGGGGCACATCCGAGGACTTAAAAGACAAAACCATGTCGTCGAAGCCCTCTTCTTCCATGATCTGCACTTGATAGCGGGCGCTTTCAACCATGGCCTCAGCAGTAGGACCGCCAAAACGTTCAAGAATCTCTTTGCCAAGAGAGCCGCTGTTGACCCCGATACGAATGGGGATCTTGCGGGCCTGACAAGCCTTGATTACTTCGACCACAAGAGAGCGCTCGCCGATATTGCCCGGATTGATGCGAAGCTTGTCAATGCCTTGCTCGGCGGCAATGAGAGCCAGACGATAGTTGAAGTGGATATCCGCGACCAAGGGGCAGTTGACCTGCTCTTTGATTTTGCCGATCGCATACGCATCTTCCTCGTCCAAAACTGCCAGGCGGACGATGTCGCAGCCCGCAGTCTGCAGCGAGCGAATTTGGCTGATTGTCTTTTCGACATCCTTGGTTTTCGTGTTTGTCATGGACTGCATGACTACGCGATTTTGACCGCCGATTTGCACATTGCCTACCATTACCTTTTTTGTCTCAGTTCTTTTTGGCATATTCAATCCTCGCTCTGCTCGTTCAATTCACTCCGTTACCAGCAACTTGCTTAAACATCCAGGAGATGGTCCAGCTCCACAGCCGGCGGGCGGCCGGGCGCGTTCAAGTCCAGCTCCCGTAAATACTCTTCAATCTGCTTGATGAGGTAGGGAGGTGTCGAGGCACCGGCTGTTACACCGACCACATCACTCTGTTTAAACCACGCAAGATCAAGGTCCTGGGCTGATTCTATGCGATAAACGGCAGGGATCCCAGCCTCTTCCCCAATCCTGGCAAGCATAGCCGTATTGTTGGACAAAGGATCACCCACTACCAGTAAAACGTCCACATTGTCGTGGTTACGCACAGCTTCCTGACGGCGTCGGGTTGCGGAACAAATCTCGTCGCTGAATCGCGCTCGCGGGAAACGCTCCCTGATGACTGTAAAAACCTCAGCCAAATCGGTCATAGACAGTGTGGTTTGGTTCGTTACGAAAATCTCTATATTCAGGGGAAGCGCGTCTGCACTCGGTACATCCCCGGTGCCGGTGATCATCCGTACACCCTCCCTGCCGTCACAAATACTCAAGGCTTCCGGGTGCCCGGCTTTGCCCACATAAAAAACTTCTCTGCCGGCTTCGAGCTGTTCGCGCACCAGGTCCTGGGTAAAGCGCACCTCCGGGCATGTAGCATCCACCGCCTTAAGTCCAAGCCGGTCTGCCTTCGCCATCACTGCATCTGAAACACCATGCGCCGAGAAAATAACAAAGCCCTGCGGTACCAAATCCAGAAGCTCCTCACGACTGAGGCCAGCGTGCGTGACTGTATGGATTCCCCTTCGTTTCAGAGCGTCGACAACCATCTGGTTGTGTACCAGCAAGCCCAAGAGAGTAACCGCCTCATTGGGATGCTCATCCCTGACTTGCTGGGCCTTCCGAATTGCCAAAACCACACCTCGGCAATAACTGCGCGGGATAACCGAGACAACTTGCATACCCTCTCCTCTACTTGCTTTCATAGAGCGATTATAGCACAGGCTATCTGCCTAAAAAAATCTCCCGCAAGCGCGCTGCCTGCGAGAGACTATCCGGAACGAATCTATGCTTATGTGCAGGCTGTTACTGCTTTGCTTCGTCGAGCACAAGCTCTGTTTCAAAATATTCACCTTCACGGTAATAACGGACGTCTACTTTATCCCCCGCCTGGTAACGGTTCTTAACGAGATTCAGCTGGGCGATGCTGACCACCTCTTCACCTCCAAACTCGACTATGACATCACCGACTCGCATACCTGCCTCGATTACGCAGCTATCAGCCGCGATATCTCGGATCCATACACCCGGTACCAGCTTGCCTGCATAAG
>CAZJTS010000343.1:0-1897 GCA_964548975.1 uncultured Fastidiosipila sp. | reverse complement strand
GAAGGCGAGCGTGGCCCGAAGGCCCAGGAAGCTCTGCAAATGCTGAAGGAATTCTCCAAGCCGACCGTCGTCGCGGTCAAGCACGCCAATCCTTGTGGCATAGCAAGTGCTGACACAATTGAAGAAGCCTGGAGACTGGCCTATGAAGCCGATTCGGTTTCTATTTTTGGCGGTATTGTCGCGAGTAATCGTGAGATCAGCGGGACCATGGCTGACGAAATGCGTCACGTTTTCTTGGAAGTAGTGGTTGCGCCTTCAATCTCTGAAGAAGCAAAGATCATTCTGGGCAAAAAGAAGAATCTCCGTCTCCTTATCCTGCCGCAAGCCGCAAAGCCTTTCGCGGAAGGCCACAACAGTTTTAAGTTTGTCCACGGTGGTCTCCTGGTCCAAAACACAGATCGTACAGACTTCAACATGGAAGATGTCCACGTGGTTACCGAGAAAAACATGGAACCTGGCGACTTTGCCCGAATTCGTTTTGCCATGCGCTGTGTCAAGCATGTTAAGTCAAACGGTATTTGCCTTACCCAGGATTTTCAGACCGTCGGAATCGGTCCGGGTCAGCCCAACCGCATCACTGCGGTGCAAATTGCCTGTACGAATGCCGGTGAAAAGACCAAGGGTGCGATCATGGCATCAGATGCATTCTTCCCCTTCGACGATTGTGTACGTTATGCCGCCGAGAATGGCGTGCGTCTGATCGTCCAACCGGGCGGATCCGTTCGTGATGACGAGTCTGTGGCAGCTGCAAACGAGCTGGGTATTTGCATGGTATTTACCGGCCAAAGACACTTTAAACATTAAACGTATTAAGGCTGTCTCGGCCGAATCCTACGACATTTTCGGTTTTCTTGAGAGGAAGTTTCTGTGAATGGATGAGAAAAAACAAAATATTCTTGTAATCGGCGGCGGCGGCAGGGAAACGGCGATCGTGTGGAAGTTGGCCCAAAGCCGGCGAGTCGGCAAAATCTGGTGCGCGCCCGGCAATGCCGGTATAGCTGATCTGGCGGAGCGTGTGCCTATCCCTGCGACTGATTTAGAGGCAATTTGTCGCTTTGCACAAACCACAAAGCCGGATTTTGTCTTTGTAGCTCCGGATGATCCTCTGGCAGGCGGCTTGTGTGACATGCTGCGCGACCTTGGTATTCGGGCATTCGGGCCATCACGCGCCGCTGCGCAGCTGGAAGCGAGTAAAGACTTTGCAAAATCCCTTATGAGTCGAATGTCAATACCAACGGCGGACTTTGAGGTCTTCGCAGACCCGGAAGCAGCTTTAGCATATCTTGCTAAAGCGAAGTACCCATTGGTAATTAAGGCAGATGGCTTGGCCTTAGGTAAAGGTGTCCTGATTTGCCAAGACTTTGTTCAAGCAGCAGCGGCCGTTCAAAACCTGATGGTCGATGATGTTTTCCATGGTGCAGGTCGAAAAATCCTTGTCGAAACTTTTCTGGAGGGAGAAGAGCTTACCCTGCTTTGCTTTACGGATGGCGACCATTGGCAGGCGATGTTACCTGCCCGCGACTACAAGCGCGCTCTTGACCACAACCAGGGCTTAAATACCGGTGGTATGGGTTCGATCTGTCCGTCGCATCGATTCAGTGAAAGTGAATGGAAGTTTTTGGCCCAAAAAATTATTGAGCCAACGCTCCGGGGCATGCGCGAGCTGGACACCCCATTTCAGGGAGTGCTGTATTTTGGCCTGATGCTGACTGCCGACGGTCCCAAAGTGATTGAATACAACGCACGTTTTGGCGACCCGGAGACACAAGTAATCCTGCCCTTATTGAAGACTGATCTGCTTGAGATTATGGAAGCTATAGAGGAACACAGGCTCGATGCAGTATCGATGGAATGGGAAGACATGGCCTGCGCTTGCGTAGTTCTGTGTTCCGGCGGC
>CAZJTS010000342.1:0-1902 GCA_964548975.1 uncultured Fastidiosipila sp. | reverse complement strand
CGTCAGGCTCAGTTACTCGCTCCCCGGTTGTGTATACATATACTTCTATGCGACCTTCAGTTCCGTTGAGCGTAAGTCGCCAGCCCTCATAAGGCGCGTATGCGACAAGAGAGTAGTTCAGCAAAACGTCGTTCTGATATTTCACTTGGACGCTCATCGTGTCATAGATGTCGACATCGTCTGCGAAGACACAACTATCCCGGATATAGCTGTCTTCCGATTCAGCCATATGATACATTTCCTCATAGATCGGGTCAGCTTCGATGTCCCAGTAGAATGCGCAAGTGTTTTTGTATTCACAGGTCAGACAACGGGGTGATTTTTCGCTGCGATTGGGGCCGTAGAGTTTGAGACTGGCTTGGCCAAAAACCGTGTCAGGCAAAGACTCAAGCCACCAGTTGACCATATCAAAGTGGTGGGTTGCCTTATGGACCAGAAGCCCTCCACTGTGCGCCATCTCTCTATGCCAGCGCCTGAAGTAATCAGCGCCGTGAATACGGTCGAGATACCAATCGAGATCTACATGCGTAATTTCTCCGATCGGATGATCGAGCAAGAGTTCTTTGATCCGCGCCGGAAGAGGCATATAACGCATATTAAAGATCATCTTTATTTGGCGTCCGTTACGTTTTTCGGCGTCTGTAATAGCCCTGGTTTTGGCCGGCGACATAGTCATAGGCTTCTCAGAGATCACTTCGCAACCGAAGTCCAGAGCCTCAATAATGTATTGGTCATGCACATAGTCGGGTGTAGTGACGATCACGACATCGGGCCGGATAGTCCGGAGCATTAGGCTGAAATCCGTGAAGATCTCGACACCGCCGACCTTCTGTGAGAAATACTCTGCTCGAATCGGATTCGGATCACAGATCGCCTTCAAATCGACTTCTGCTCCGTATTCTTCAGCCGTTAGCTTCGTGCCGAACATGAATAATCCTCGGTAACCCGCGCCTACGATAGCATATTTTTTCATTGTATTGACCTCAACGAAACTTAGTTTCCTTAATCATACCGATGTCTACCAAAAATTCGTTGCTTGACTCCGACCGAAGATGTGAAAATCTTGCTGTCCTGGTTTTTCGTGCTTTCTTATGTGTGTGAGGAGAATTATACTTAATTCAAAGACAAGGAGGTCGACCATGACACAAGAATTTCTGGGCAAGCACCCCGACAACAACGAGGTATTCCATCTGCGGATTGAGGACGGGCGGATCCGGGCCGTCGAGCCGGCTCCGGAAGCGGAGGACACTAACGACCTACCCTATATTCTGCCCGGCCTTGTGGATCTCCAGGTCAACGGCTATAAGGGCATCGACTTTAATGCCGACGACCTGACCGCCGAGAAGGTCGGCCAGGCCTGCCGGCACATGCTGGTGTCCGGGGTCACGACTTTCCTGCCGACCGTCATCACGAACAGCGAGGAGGCCATCACCCGCTACCTCAAGATCCTCGTGGAAGCGCAAGAAACTGATGAACTCACCGCCGCCATGATCCCGGGCTTTCACCTCGAGGGGCCTTTCCTTTCGCCCCATGACGGAGCCCGCGGCGCACATAATGCCAACTATATCCAGGCGCCGGATGTGGCCATGTTTCGTCGTTTGCAAGAGGTGGCCAAAGGCCGGATCCTCATCGTCACCATCTCCCCTGAGTGGGACAACAGCCCGGAATTTATCCGGGCTGTCACGGGCGACGGAGTGATCGTCGCCATCGGGCACACCCTGGCGAACACTGAGCAGATTGCTGCCGCGGTCGAAGCAGGTGCGACGATGAGTACACATCTCGGCAATGGGGCGCCGCCGATGCTAGCGCGCCATCCGAACTTTATCTGGGATCAATTGGCGGATGACCGCCTAACAGCCGGCCTGATCGGCGACGGTTTCCATCTCCCTTATAATGTACTTA
>CAZJTS010000341.1:0-1907 GCA_964548975.1 uncultured Fastidiosipila sp. | reverse complement strand
CCGCAACATGCTCTCTGATCTCACTTACACGAACATACTCTTCGGTGTCGATATGAAAGTCTTCACTTACGACACCGAATCCGAGTATGAAGAGGTGAATAATGCTGCCATCGAATGGGGCGCTGAGCTCTTAATCGGCGGCGACTACACGATCGAAGCAGCGAATAGAGCCGGGCTTGCCTCACTCTTCCTCGAGTACACGGAAGACTCGATCAGGGAAGCCATTCTTATCGCCGAGACCGCCTTCTATGCCCAGGAGCAGCAGAGTCGGGCAAATGCGCAGTCCGATGCTATTCTCAACACCACGAATGACGGCTTCATTCAGCTGGATAAAAGCGGTAAGATCACGCGTGTCAACGATATCATGCTGGAGCTCCTGAATGTCCAGGAAAGTGATCTTCTGGGGCAAGTCGTAGACGCGGAATTCCCCGGCATTGAAGAAGAAGTCATCCAGGATGTATTAGAGAATGACCGAACCTTCTCCAGCTTTTTACACTTGAAGAATCAGCCGGTCCTTGTCCTCGTCGTCCCGATCAAGCTGGAGGATGGGCGCATCGAAGGAGCGATCCTGTCACTTCATAAAGTTAACCGCAGTTTCCAATTGAATGACGAATCTGATGTCAAAACACTGGACGCATCCGATGTCAGTCTGGACTCATTGCTTCATAAATCCCCACCGATGGCCAAAGCGATCAATCAAGCGAAGCTCTTCAGTCAATCGCCGAACCCTATTCTCCTGAAAGGTGAACATTCCCTGGAGTATCGCCTCTTTGCCCAAGGGATTCATAAGAACAGTTCAAACCAGACCGGACCTTTCGTCCATCTCAACTGTTGCAGTTTAGAGGTGGAAGATCAGATGCTCGTACTTTTCGGCACAGGAAAAAATGATAAGGATGGTGTACCCGACTTTGGCCTCCTAGGACAAGCGAACAACGGCACACTCTTCCTGGAAGAAATCGACTTCCTGTCCGACATTACCCAGCATTATCTCTATCAGTCGTTGAAGGCGAAGCGAATCGTCGCACATCCTTTGGCCAAAAGAGCGTTCATCAACGTCCGCCTGATCGGCTCTATCGTCAGCAATTTCAATCAAAGGTCACAGCCGGAGATGCGTTCGGACCTGTTCTATTATTTCTCGGGTTTGCAGATTACGCTGCCACCTTTACGCGGTCGCGTTGAAGATCTCCGCACCATGATCGAAGAAGTATTTAAGAAACACTCGGATGCCTATAACCGCTTCCATATTTTGACCAGTGGGGCTTGGGAAGTACTCGAGTCATTTGAATGGAAGGGCAACTTGGATCAACTGAATTCGTTCATGGAGCGCATTGTTTTATCGTCTTCACAACGGACTATTGACCAGGTGTTCATCAAGCATTTGTGGGAAGAGATTTATCCCGAGGAGGGCACTCGTCAGGCGACCGCACCTGAACAGCAAAAACTTTCACCCGAAGCTGAGAAAATCATTCAGACATTAGAGCTCCATGCCGGCAACCGTCAGGAAACCGCTAAGGCGTTGGACATCAGTACGACCACGCTCTGGCGGCGGATGAAGAAACACAACATCAGCGAGTACTAGAATCGAGGACTTATGAAAACCGTCAAAATCTATAATACCGTCGTTCCGCAGCTCGGCCAGGGCACCTGGCACATCGGCGACCGCCCGGCAACCCGTGACGAAGAAATCGCGACCCTCCGCTGGGGCATAGACAACGGGCTAACCTTGATCGACACAGCCGAAATGTACGGTGAAGGTGCCAGCGAACGCCTGATCGGCGAAGCGATCGCCCCCTACCCTCGAGAGGATCTTTTTCTGGTAAGTAAAGTGTATCCCTGGAACGCCGGCGGCCAGAAACTCGTCGCTTCCTGCCAAGCCAGCCTTGACCGTTTGGGCACAGACTATGTGG
>CAZJTS010000340.1:0-1910 GCA_964548975.1 uncultured Fastidiosipila sp. | reverse complement strand
CTCGATGCATTAAGGAAGCTCTACGACCTCAGTCAGGAAGCCAAGAAGATCAAGCATGTTAAAGACAGTGAAAGAAGGTAGCGCATGGGATTGATCAAAGTCCTGGATCTGCAAACAGCCCAAAGCATAGCCGCCGGAGAAGTCGTTGAACGCCCGGCTTCGGTTATTAAGGAGTTGATCGAAAATTCCCTTGATGCGGGCGCAGACCGCCTGCAGATCTATATGGAGCAGGGCGGCAAGAAGAGCATCCGCCTGACGGATAACGGCTCAGGTATGTCTCCAGAGGACGCCATCATGGCTTTCGAAGATCACGCGACGAGCAAGATCTCCCGGATCGGCGATCTGGATCAGCTGGTCACAATGGGCTTTCGCGGTGAAGCCTTGCCGACCATCGCCGCCATCTCCCGGGTTACTATGCAGACGAGACGAGCAGTGGATGCTCTGGGGACTCGGATTGTGATTGAAGGTGGCCGACTGATTGACCGAGAAGAGGTCAACTGTCAGCCGGGCACTACGATCGAAGTGCGAGACCTTTTTTATAACACACCAGCGCGCTTTAAGTTCCTGAAACAAGACCAGACCGAAGGCCAGAGAATTACGGAGATCGTTCAGGAGCTGGCTTTAGCGCGTCCGGATGTGTCCATCTATCTGGAGACGCAGGGACGAGAGATCCTCCACACTCCAGGCGACAATCGTCTGCTGTCTGCGATTTATGCTGTCTTCGGCCAGCGTTTAGCCAAAGCCATGGTGCCCCTGATTCCCGCAACGGATGTCATGGTCCGCTGCAACGGTTATCTGGCGTTACCCGAAGAAGCTCGTAAATCCAGATCCTGGCAGTATTTCTTCGTCAATGGCCGTCCGATCAAATCCCCGGTGCTCATCAAAGCGCTCGAGGAAGGCTACAAGTCCACCATGATGACCGGCAGGTTCCCGGCAGCTGTACTCAACATCGAGATGCCGGCCAATCTGGTCGATGTCAATGTCCATCCAAGGAAACTCGAAGTGCGCTTCTGGAATGACAGCGAGGTGTTTAAGGCAGTTTACGAGCAAGTCCAGAATGCATTGTTTACCGCACTAAGACCCCCTGAGGTGAGTAGTGAAGAGGTGCCGGCAGCTGAAACTCCTCCGACGGAGCCCAGTACATCCGAGCCCGAGCCTGTGCCTACCAAACTTGAGAAACTGCCACCTCGGACAGACAGACCTATCCTCCATTTCGATCTTGGTTCAGGAGCTTTCCTGAGAGGACAGGTAAATGACACAAAGCCCTATCCTGAACCTCGCGAGGAACAGACACAGCTCACATTCGCGGAGCCTGAAGCTTCAGACGATGTCATCGACCTCAGAGAGAAACTCCGTGCTGCGCGTTACGCCGGCGAATTATTTCGCACCTATCAGCTCTTTGAGTATAAAGACAGCCTCTTGCTCATCGACCAGCATGCGGCGCATGAGAAAATCCTTTTCGAAGAAGCTGTTAAGAACTATCAGAAGCATCAAACGATTCCGTCACAACTCTTGCTTCAACCCGAAACCGTTGAAGTTTCAGCCTCCGACCAAATGTTCATCGAAGAACACAAGGCAGAGTTAGCCGCGTTCGGTTTTGAGCTTGATGACTTTGGCCATAATAAGATCCTGATTCGCGCGGTCCCCATCGGTAAAGAGGTCCTTGAGCCGGCCAAAGCTCTGCAGTATTTATTGGATGAGGCCAAAGAGAATGGTATCGAGCGTGTGCGTGGCGATAGTGACCTGATCTATCACATGTTAGCGACAAGTTCATGTAAGAGCGCTGTGAAGGCCCATGATGTGCTCCATCCCACGGAGATTCAAGCCCTCCGAGACCGCTTGCTCGACCTGAATAATCCCTACCACTGTCCGCACGGCCGCCCGGTGATCATTGAAATGCGCCAGAGAGA
>CAZJTS010000339.1:0-1912 GCA_964548975.1 uncultured Fastidiosipila sp. | reverse complement strand
GTTCCGGCGTCAACTTCTCCTGCTCCTTCACCAGGCGCAGAATATCCTGACGACGACTCTCGAGTTGCCTGATTTTCGCCAGGTCACGTTCCAGTTCACGGAGCTGTTCGTCCGTCATATTACCGGTCGCTTCCTTACGGTAACGCGCGATAAAGGGGACGGTATTTCCGTCATCCAGTAGGTTTATAGCCGCGTCAACGGCCTGCGTTGTGAGGCTCAGTCGCTCGGCCAGTTGCTGTGATATATCTTGTGTCATGTCTACCTGCTTTCACCTGAGATATTTTAGCAGATGCCCCTATCTTGTGTAGAATAGAGTGAGATCAGGCTCGAAGGAAGGTAGCGCATATGAACACACGGATTGAACACGACTCACTCGGAGAACTCCACGTGCCGGAGGCCAGCTACTGGGGAGCGCAAACCCAGCGCAGCCTACAGAATTTCCCGATCGGCAAGGAGAAAATGCCCTCCGAGCTGATCTCTGCGCTGGCGCTGATCAAAAAAGCTTGTGCCCGCACGAACGAAAAGCTCGCAGGTCTGGACAGCGAAAAAAGCCGCCTGATCCAAGAGGTCGCCGACGAGATCCTGGCAGGAAAACTGAATGAGCATTTTCCGCTCTCTGTCTGGCAAACCGGCAGCGGCACGCAGACGAATATGAATCTCAACGAAGTGATCGCCGGGCGCGGCAATGAGTTTTCCGGCGAGGAATTGCTCCACCCGAATGATGATGTCAATCGCTCCCAGAGTTCGAACGATGTCTTCCCTTCAGCCATGCATATCGCGGCGACGGAGGCGATCAGGGGGCAACTCTTCCCTGTTTTGGCCAAAGCCATCGACGCCCTTACCCATATCCAAGATCAGTACGGACATCTGCTCAAGATCGGCCGTACGCACCTGCAGGATGCGGTGCCGCTGACCTTTGGCCAGGAAGTGAGCGGCTGGCGAACAATGTTGGAAAGTGACCGGAGCCTCCTCGAAGATTGCCTGGTCTATGTCCAGCGGCTCGCCCTCGGGGGCACTGCCGTGGGTACCGGTCTCAATGCGCCGGACGGTTTTGCGGAAGCGGTGGCTCAGGAGATCAGCGAGCTGAGCGGCAGAACGTATCGGACGGAGGAGAATAAATTCTATGCTTTGACCAGCAAAGGCGCGCTGGTAACGGCACACGGGGCCCTCAAAGCCCTGGCTGCCGATCTCATGAAAATCGCCAATGATGTGCGCTGGCTGGCCTCAGGGCCTCGTGCGGGTCTAGGGGAACTTTCACTACCCGCCAATGAACCCGGCAGCTCAATTATGCCCGGCAAAATCAATCCGACCCAGGCCGAAGCCCTGACCATGGTAGCTGTGCAGGTTATGGGGAACGATACCACCATCGGCATCGCGGCGGCGCAAGGCAATTTCGAACTCAATGTCTATATGCCCGTAATCATTTATAACTTCTTGCAGTCGGTCAATCTTTTGGCCGATAGTCTGGAGTCGTTTACGGAGCGCTGTCTGAAAGGCCTGAAAGCCCATGAAGCCAACATGGCGGAGTATGTAAATCGCTCGCTCATGCTGGTGACCGCGCTCTCCCCCTATATCGGCTACGAAAAGTCCGCAGCCGTGGCCCTCAAAGCACATCAGGAAAACCTCTCCCTGAAAGAAGCTGCGATCGGGCTAGGCTATCTTACAGAAGAAGCCTTCGATGAGTTGATTCGTCCGGAGACGATGGTTTAGCGCCAGGTTTCCGGGCCGGGATCAGCACCTGTGACTTGCTCGCCGCTATAATCCTGGATGCCGCCGGCGTTCAGGAGCACCTGATACCCCTGGGCTGCCAGGCGTTCGGCCGCCTGACCGGAGCGGTTACCGCTACGGCAATATAGGATGACAACAGCATCCTTATCGGCAGTGACTTCACCGATCCGCTCCTCGATACTCG
>CAZJTS010000338.1:0-1921 GCA_964548975.1 uncultured Fastidiosipila sp. | reverse complement strand
TATCCTCGGCGACTTCCTTGAGCTTCTGGTAGCTGGTGATCTCATCCGTGGACTTGATCTTTGCGCCGGACGTGGCGATGTACTTGTCGAAGATCTCGTCGTTGTAGATGATGCCGAAGCCCTCGACGGCGAACGGAACGCCACGTACCTCGCCATCCTCGGTGGTCAGCGGCGGAATGTCGTCGGTCAGCTGCTTAGCTACCTCGGTGTCCGACATATCTGCCATGTAGTCCTGCCAAGTGATGAAGCCGCCTGGGCCATTGACCTGGAAGAGAGTCGGGGCTGCGTCCTTGCCAATCTCGGCCTTGAGGGTCTGCTCATAGGAGCCGGAGGCGGCAGTAACGACCTTGACCTTAACGCCGGTCTCTTCAGTGTAGGCCTTTGCGATTTCCTGGTATGCCGCGTCCTGTTCAGGCTTGAAGTTCAGGAAGTAAACATCGCCTTCCTCGTCGGTGGAGCCGGAGCACGCGACGAGACTTGCGGCGGCGAGCATGGAGGCCATGCTGATGGATGCGATGCGAGTAAGACGCTTCATGAGGTCCTCATCTTTCTTGATAAAAAGCGGGGTGATGAGCCGAGATGGATATCCGGCCCGTATTCGATTGTGTCTGGGAGACCTCCCATAACGAAGGCTTCTTCCCAGCGCCACCAAGTACTTCATAGCGAATTGCAGTCCGACTGTGAACTGGTTAGCCCGCCTTCCACCTTAGTGAGGTATTCCACATATTCACAAGAAATCGGACCCAAAACACCCGATTGTGACAATTTCCTTCATTCGGACATTGAAACCCTCCCCAATTATGGGGCAACCGGGCCTAAAACATACAAATACATATAAAAACAGTTGAGGGAAGCAGGGAGGATTTTTGATCGTAGGAGCCGTTGGGGCACGCGAGAGGTTATGACAAGTCTTCGTCTGAAGGGTTTGTGCTGAGGAGGCGAGCCTCGTCGCGGCGGGCCGGAAGCACGGATTCAAGATAGGATGCCGTGGCCTCTGGGAGGGTGACAGCCCCTCCCCTTTCTTGGGCGAGGAACCAGCGGTGGTCGACGATTTCGTGGAAGATTTGTGCTGGCTCCAGCTTGTCTAACATCTCCACGGGGACGGCGGCGATAGTCGGTTCGTATTCATTCGTCATCCAGAGATGCGCGGCTTGGGTAAGACCTACATGCGGTCCGCATTCGACGGCCTGATAGGCCTGGATCGAGCCCAATAGGCGTTGGGCCTGGTGTTCCTCGACGCTCAGCCCGGTTAAGCTCAATAGCTCTGCACGATAGTGGCCCGGATCCACCACTGCAGGGCGAATGCGCACAACCTGCCGCGAATCGTCCTTCGTGACCTTGAGCTCCCCTACGTCAAAGCCCAGTTGATTGAGCCGGTCAATTCTCTCAGAGACGCGCCAATATTCACTGGCATCGACGGATTCCTCCGCGGTGAGCTCCGTCCACAATTCAAGATAAGAGCTTTCGACAAGGCCTCCTAGGGCGATGACATCGATGGACTTATCTAGGCATTCACCCGCCTGTAGGTCCATGAGTTCGCCAATGATGTTGACGCGGGCGATGTCGACGTCGTAAAGCCTGCGTGATTCAGAGAGGTTGGGCTGGAACTCCCCGGTTTCGGCATCGACGAGATAGGCGGAATAGGTTTCAGCATCGCGACGAAAGAGAGTATTAGACAGTGACACATCTCCCCAGTAGAAGTTGAGCAGATGCATCCTCACCAACAGCACGGACAGGGCGCGGATGAGCTTCTCCGCGTCCACGACCGTGAGGTGCCGAGAAAAGATCTCGCGATAGGGCAGGGAAAACTCCAAGTGCTCGGTCACCAAAGCTGCGGTGAGCTCCCCGTAGTCTTCCTCTGCCGGATGGCGTCCGGTGATCACGGCTACGTGGCGCACACTGGGGGCACCAAGGCGCTGCA
>CAZJTS010000337.1:0-1942 GCA_964548975.1 uncultured Fastidiosipila sp. | reverse complement strand
GATAAAACACGCGAGGAGATCGATTATTTGGCCAGCTTAAGTGCATTGCTGACTAACTCGGACAGCCTTGCCGATCTGGATTCCGTGAAGAACGAAATCGAAACTTATCTGGGCAAGAAGAAACCTCTAAACAAGCCCCAAACACACAAAAAGCGCAAACCTGTCAAGCAGAAGGCCCCCGCCCCGCTCCCGCCGCGACGCTATGTAACAGCTGACGGTACAGAAATATTGGCCGGCCGAAACAATTTCCAGAATGATCGGCTAACGATGCAGACAGCTGCGAAGGACGACCTCTGGCTCCATGCCAAAAACCGGCCCGGTACCCATGTCATACTCCGGAGCGGCGGCAAGGAGATAGCAGATGAAAGTCTCCTCCAAGCGGCAGAAATCGCCGCGTGGTTCAGTCGCACGGACGCCGAGAAGCAGACGGCTACCGCTGTTGAGGTAGATATTGATTATTGCCCGGTGAGTCACGTGAGGAAGCCCAGAGGCGCTAAGCCGGGTTATGTTGTATATGAAGGGTACAATACCGTCAGAGTGACGGCCCGCGAACATTCGATGCTTGAGTGATGCGCAGCGGAATGGCTGCCTCACTCAAATCGAGTTGTTTCATTATCTTCGCTTTGTAATTCGATTCCCCGATCGAGTAGATGCAACCACAGAATTTCTGGCGGTAGAGCCCGTCCCTTTTGGCCATCTCCTGCCCTTCACGATACCCTGAACGAAAATCCCGATAGAGAAATTCCAGTCCATACTGCTTAGCAGCATGTTCGCAGGCCTGTTTCAGCAAGTCGTGATCCTGGTAAGGCGAGACAAAGAGTGAGCTTGTAAAAGCGGTGTAGCCCTTGTCTTTGGCAAAACGGGCTACTTGCGCCATACGCGTAAAGTAGCAATAACGGCAGTGATCTTCTTTCAGGGAACTCCGGAAGTTTCGCCAGACCGCTTCCTTACTCTCGCTGTCGTAAAACACTTTCAGCCCTCTAAGTTCAGAGAAATTCTCGACAGCTTCGAGGCGACGGTCGAGCTCCTTCTGAGGTTGAATGTTCGGATTATGGAAGTAGCCGTCCGGATCGAAGCCTTCCTCCCGGAGTGCGTCCAAGGGATATTCGCTACAGGGTGCGCAGCACATATGTAAAAGGAGTTTACTCATGGTTTCTTAGATCCTCCAGTCCCAACTGCTTATTCTCCGTCTCAGGATTGATCAGGCCCAGATGTTGCCAGCCCAAGTCAGTGAGGACGCGGCCACGCGGAGTTTTGGCCAAATAGCCAAGCTGCATTAAGTAAGGCTCATAAACATCCTCGATGGTGGAGCTGTCCTCGTTGGTGACTGCCGCCAGGGTGTCGAGCCCGACCGGTCCGCCGTGGAAAATCTCGGCGATCGAACGAAGCATCTGATTATCGATCTTGTCGAGGCCCTTGCTGTCGATCTCCAGCGCTTCCAGTCCTTCTTTGGCAATCTGCTCCGTGATGACGCCGTTACCGTTCACCTGCGCGAAATCCCGCAGGCGTTTCAGCAGGCGGATGGCGACACGCGGTGTCCCTCGGGAGCGGTTGGCGATTTCACGCAGCCCCACACCATCGGCACCGATATTCAGGATAGAGGCGTCACGGTCCAGAATCTGAATCAGTTCTGACGGTGAATAGAGTTCGAGTCGGAAAATCACACCGAAACGATCTCTCAGAGGTGCTGTTAGGAGGCCGGCACGCGTGGTTGCACCGACCAAAGTAAAGGGCTGAAGGTCAACTCTTATCGAACGCGCTCCGGGACCTTTGCCGATCATAATGTCCAGCGCATAGTCCTCCATGGCGGCATAGAGCACCTCTTCAACCACATGATTTAGGCGGTGGATTTCGTCGATGAATAAGACATCACCCCGTTCGAGATTCGTCAGGATTGCAGCCAGGTCACCGGCCTTTTCGATAGCGGGCCCCGATGTGATTC
>CAZJTS010000336.1:0-1942 GCA_964548975.1 uncultured Fastidiosipila sp. | reverse complement strand
TCCTCTGCTGGTAGTCGATGAGATAGGCTCTATTCTGGGTTTCTTTAACAGAGACGGCGCGATGCTAGGCTATATTTCCTATATGCCATCCGCTTTTGACTCGTTGACAATTGATGAAGTATACGTATTGCCCCCCTTCAGGCTGCAGGGTATAGGCAGTATGCTCGCCAGAGAAGTCTTGGCGACCGCCGCACGAAGCGGCAACTCGGCGTACTGGCCGGTCGCAGACTCTGTGGCAGCGATCGAGACAGCAGAGGCCGCCGGTTTCCATAAAGTGGGTTCCAGAATTACGATTGAAACGTTATAAACGGCGGTGTAGTGAGTGAAAATATTGATCGACGCTGAGGCCATCAAAAAGCTGGCCTCCAATACGAAAGTTTTTATTCGCGGGCGCAATCTCTATAACGCGAAAGAGAGAATCGGTCCGCTCTACTATGATGCACGCAACCACTTGCTCTCGGCAAAAGTTTCAAGCTTTTCCGGTCATGTCTATGATACATTTCTCGCACTTCGCAGCAATGGTTCTCCGACGGCGGCTGCCTGCAGCTGCGCTTCGTTCGGCTCCTTTAAGGGCAGTTGCAAGCATGTCGTGGGACTGCTCCTGGCAGCCCAGGCTGAAGAACTGTCGGATGATGGATCGACGCCTGAAGCGCTTCCGGATGACCACCCGCTGGCCGGAGTGCCTCGTCTTCTGAGACCATTGATGACGTTTGAAGATCTGCTTCGCATCACCGGTCCCGAGCAGGCGCAGAAGCGTCGGCGCGGCCGGCCGGCTAAAGGCGAGGAGAAGACCGAAGAAGCAGAGGCTGAAGCAGCAGCTGCTCCACGCGGAGGCTTTGATCTTTTTCAAGACAATACAGTAGTGCGTGAAGCGGATCAAGCCCACGCGGAACAAGAGTATGTTCGGATTCGACCCGGTTTGAGCAACAGTGAAGAAGCGGGTGCTATGGCACAGACCGAAGACGGCCTTCCTGTCGCGGATTCACTTGATCGCTTAGCGGCAGGCGCTCGTTTCTTGACTCATCTGTTTTCCTGGGAGGAGCGGGAACAGAACTTGCTTCGCTCGCAGGAGATATTGAATCGTCAGGAGGACGGCCTGGCTATCGAAATTACGCTGGAGCTCCTGCCCGGCTTCCCCCACAGCAGTCAGCTGTCGCTGCGGGTAGGGACCAGAGAACATCTTTATATTGTGAATTCGCTTGGGGCATTCCTCTCGGGGATTCGCGGTCGTGAAACAATGCCATTTGGCAACTACTTTACCTGGTCCGCCTCACAGAGAATGTCTCGACCTCAGCAACTCTTCCTGGACTGGCTCGAAGCGACCTGGCTTGACGAAGTGCGTCAACAGCGTGCTCGGGACCGGCGTGAGCCCATAGACAGCAAGAACTTGAGTTTAAGCGGCGAGCACTTACAGACCTTCTTGAATCTGTGCGCTTATCATGGCGAGGATTTGCCTGTACTCGTGCGTCTGGGGCGAGAAGACTTCCCTCTTGTGATTCGCAAGACGCTCCCACAGGGGCTGCAGGCCGCATTGCATGAGCCTGAGGCGGTTGCTGACAAGCCGGCGGAATCCGCCAAGTCTGCAAGAGATGAAGCTTGTCTGGTTTCGCTTGCCTACAACGGCCGCAAACTGGCTGTCGGTCAGATTGCAGATCTGCAGAGTGAGCAGTTGGTTGCCGAGGACGTTCTTCTGCTGCACCGCAGCGGGATCCTCCTGTTTGACTCCGTTATCTATTTTTGCCAAAGTCAGGCCGACCGTCTGCTTTGGCAAATCATGCGTATGCTGGCCGAAAAGCAGGATCATTATCTTGCTTTGACAGCTGCTGAAGCCTCGTTTTTCCTTGGCAGCGCCCACGAACTGTTGCGTGACGAAAACAAACTGTTTTGGTCACCGGTTTTGGCCAAACGACTGATCGAACTGCCTCTGGAGATTAAGGTCTAT
>CAZJTS010000335.1:0-1943 GCA_964548975.1 uncultured Fastidiosipila sp. | reverse complement strand
AACCCACGACCTATTCATTACGAGTGAATTGCTCTACCCCTGAGCCACTGTGGCATGAATACTTTTGAAAGTTTATCGATCCGTCCTCTAATTGTCAACAGAACATCCACCGATTGAGCGGTGGATGCCCTATGAACTCATTTATTTCCTACCATAGTACATAAGCCGCATGCCATTCAGGATGACCAAGAGGACAGAAAGTTCATGAACCAGCATCCCCAGAGTCATATTGACCGCCTGGAACAGCACGCCTGCCAGGAGGATGAAGACGACGGCCAAAGCAAAGAGTATATTCTGTCGCATATTATTGACGGTTGAACGGCTCAGGCCGATCGCATAGGCGAGCTTTCCCACATCTTCGGACAAAAGCACCACATCTGCGGTTTCCATCGCGACGTCTTTACCGGCTCCGCCCACAGCTACACCCAGATCAGCGGTTGCTAAGGCAGGCGCGTCATTTACGCCGTCCCCAACCATAGCGACGCGGCCATGTGTCTTCCCAAGTTCTTCCAAGGCCTCTACTTTGCCTTCCGGAAGGAGTTCACTGTAAGCTCCATCTAAGCCGAGCTCCGCGGCGACCGCCTCGGCCGTCCTTTGGTTATCACCGGTGAGCATAACAACTTCTTTGATCCCGAGAGATTTCAGTCCGGCGATCAGAGATTTCGCCTCTGATCTGACTTTATCCGCAATTGAGATCACGCCACTGATGCCCTTGCGACTCGCCATGAGAATTGCGGTCTGGCCTTTGGCCTCCCGTTCCGCTAAGTAATTCTCATAGGCACTGTAATCGATACCCTCTTCTTGCAGCAGTTTCCTGTTGCCGATGAAATAGCGTTCGTTCTGCCAGGTGAAAGCGAGTCCCTTACCGACCAGCATTTCGGCATTCTCGGCGCGCTCGGTCAAAGGCCCGAATCTCCGGACGGCTTCCTCAATGATTGCGCATCCCAGAGGATGCTCTGAATACGTTTCGCCGATGGCAGCGATCTTCAGGAGATCATCCTCATTCAGTAGACCGCTCTTGAGTGCCGTGACTCCCGGCTTACCTTCCGTCAGGGTGCCGGTTTTATCGAAGGCGACGGTGTTGACTTTACCGAGTTTCTCGATAATGTCTCCCCCCTTCATCAGGATGCCGTGCTTCGCACCGTTACCGATACCGGCGACGATTGATACAGGAGTTCCGATCACCAATGCCCCGGGGCAGGAGATAACCAGAAGCGTCAGAGACAGATAAATATCGCGCGTGATGAGATACACCACAATGGCCAAAACGATGATCGCCGGTGTATACCAACGGGAGAACTTTTCCAGGAATTTCTGAGTTCTGGCCTTCTTGTCCTGAGCTTCCTCAACCATTTCTAGAATGCGTGCAAAGGTCGTATCTTCACCTACTCTCTCCGCTTTGACGACGAGATAACCGCTCTCAATGATAGTTCCCGAAAAGACCTGTTCCGAAACCGTCCGGTCAACCGGGATTGATTCGCCGGTAATTGCCGCTTGATTCACATACGCATTGCCTTCGACAATCTCACCGTCAACAGCAATCTTCTCACCCGGCTTGATGACCACTAGGTCGCCTTCAACTACATCCTCAGGTGATATCTCCATCTCAATACCGTCCCGACGCACGCGTGCAACATCCGGAGCCAAATCCATGAGCTGGCGAATGGAGGCTCTCGTTTTCTCAAGTGTTCGCGCTTCCAGATAATCTCCCAGCATGAAGAGGAAAGACACGGCAGCCCCTTCCCAGAACTCGCCGATAAAAGCCGCACCGATGATCGCGATGCTGACCAGCAGATCGATTCCGATCACACGATAGCGCAGTCCGCCGATCGCGCGCTTGATAATCGGTATCCCGGCAATCAGTGTCGCTGCGACCAGCAAGCTAATGCTGAGTGGTGTATATCCACCGATCTGTTTGATGATGAAGCCTGCACCGGCCAAAA
>CAZJTS010000334.1:0-1944 GCA_964548975.1 uncultured Fastidiosipila sp. | reverse complement strand
TTTGCTGAGAAGCATGCCGAGCAGTATCCGCTGGAAGAAAGCAACGCTAGCTACACCTATTTCCGTTTCCGGGCAGTACTGGACATCTCCGGTACGCCGGAGGAGATCCTGAAAAATTTGCCCTCTGCCACCAGACGGATGATCAATCGCGCCGAGAAGTTCGGCTTGCGTTTCGAAGAGGAGAGCCTCGATAAATTCGACGACTACTTCAAGTTGAAACGCGCGACCGCCGACCGAGATAAAATCGGCCTGATTCCCGCCGCTGCTCTGAGAAAACAATATGAAGTCCTCCTGGATGACGGCATGGGCAAACTCTGTTTCGTGCGGGTGCACCCCAGCACAACTTTGAAACTTCAACATAAAGAACGAAAAGAACTGCTGGAGCGTGTGGAACGCTTGAAGCAGGCCAATAAACCGAAAATCAATCAGATCAGCGAACTGACGAGCCAGATCGAGAAGATCGAGGAGCGCATTCAGGATCTGGAACATCTCTTCATCACCCACCCGCACGGCTACGATCTGAGTGCCTGTGTAGTCATGCTGGGCGGGAAAACAGCGGAGTACTATCACGCTGCGTCCTCGGACAATTATCGCGACTTCCTCCCGAACTACCTGATGCTCTGGCAGGTCATTCTTTTGGCCAAAGCCGCCGGCGCGGAAAAAATCGACTTAGGCGGGACCGAACCGGATTCCTTGGATACTGGCCTGTCCAGTTTCAAACGCGGTTGGGGCAGTACGACAGTAGGCCTTTCGGGGGATTTTGAGTACGTCGTGAGCAGACCCTTCGGGTCCATATTCCGCGCTTTACAGCAGAGAAAAAACCAGAAAGCCAGGGCACAGAGGCGAACACAAATATGAGCAGATATTCAGCAGCACAGATCGATCAACAAAATGAATTCAATAGAACCCATCCTTACGGGAATTTCTATCAGACCACGTACTTTCTGAAAACCAAAGCGCACCAGGGCTATAAAGAGCTTTTCTTCGTGAACCTGAAAGATGCTGAGGGCCAGATTACAGAGAGTGTTACGGGTTTGTATAAGCGTGTGAGCAAGACCCCGTTCCGCTACGCTTTTATTCGCATGGGTTTCGTCGTGGACTACGATCGGGCGGACTGGCGAGAGAGGCTTAAGGCCCTCTGGGATGCATTGCTCGCCGAGTTCAAGCACAGCAAGGTCATCTATCTGCATTTCGATATGGGTGTTCCGGACAATCGGACCGATGTCTATGAATTCATGGAAGCTTTGGGCTGCTGGCACGCGCCGCTGGTTGACAGCAATAAGTCCTACACCTATCTGCGTTTCAAAGGGATTCTCGATATCTCGGCGCCTTCTGAGGAGATTCTGGAGAATTTTCCGGCCAAAACCCGGAACCAGATTAAACGTACTGAGCGCTTCGGCCTCTTTTTCGAAGAAGTCGGCATGGATAGATTCGAAGACTTCTATCAACTGACACTGGATACCGCAGAGCGAGATGACTTTCTGACGACACCGAAAGCGGCTATGGAAGAACAGATCCGCACGCTCATCGACAATGGCTGGGGCCATCTCTGCCTGGTGCGATTGGATCCGGCCGAGAACCTCAAAGAACTTCACAAAGACCTGGCGAATTGGGAGGCGGATCTGGAGCGCGCAGAGAAGAAGAAACGCCGTAATGAGAACCATATCCAGGAAGTGAAAAACAATATTGACACGACCACCAAACGGATTAGAGATATGGAAAAGGCCAAGCAAGAGCACCCGGAGGGCATTTACCTGAGCGGCTGTTTCTACATCGACCTCGGTCATTCCGTCGAATATTTCCGCGCCGCCTCGTCGAGTGCGTATAGAGAATACTTACCCAACTATTTGATGGTCTGGAACGTGATCAAGCAGGTCAAGGCCATGGGCATAGACGTGCTTGATATGGGCTTCACCGATTCGGATTCATCCGGGACGGGACTCA
>CAZJTS010000333.1:0-1980 GCA_964548975.1 uncultured Fastidiosipila sp. | reverse complement strand
GCAATCGCCCCCCAGGAGATCATCGGTATTGCCTACGACAGCGGCGGCGTGACCACCTCAACCATTACCGTACCCCTGGTTACCGCGCTGGGTGTAGGACTGGCATCGTCCATCAAGGGGCGCAATCCGCTGATCGATGGTTTTGGCCTGATCGCTTTTGCTTCACTGACGCCGATGATCTTTGTCATGGTTTACGGGACGCTGATCTGATGCTCGATACACTGACTCAATCCGATCTGTTCCTGACCATCCTCGGCACCTCCCGGGATGTGATTCCGATCATTCTGATTCTGCTCGGGTTTCAGTTCCTGGTGATCCGCCGTCGCGTGACCAACCTGAAGCGGATCATCATCGGCTTCATCTATGTCTTGATCGGCCTGTCGCTGTTTCTGCTCGGACTGGAGAAAGCGCTGTTTCCGCTGGGCAAGGTGATGGCTGAACAGCTGACCGACCCTGTTTTCATTATCGGCAGCCAGGCCACCGACGCGACACGCCTGCACTGGTCAGATTACGGCTGGGTCTATCTGTTTGCCTTCGCTGTCGGTTTCAGTACCACTATCGCCGAACCGTCCCTGATTGCCGTTGCCATCAAGGCCAGCGAAGTGTCCGCCGGGGCGATCAGCGTCTGGGGGTTGAGGATTGCGGTTGCCCTCGGGGTCGCTATCGGTATCACTTTGGGGGTCTATCGTATTGTGGTGGGTGCCCCCATCCATTATTTCATTATCTCCGGTTATATTGTGGTGGTGATTCAGACCTTTTTTGCCCCTAAAACCATCACGGCCCTGGCCTATGATTCCGGTGGCGTAACCACTTCAACGGTGACCGTTCCGCTGGTAGCCGCGCTGGGCCTGGGCCTGGCCGAAACCATTCCCGGTCGCAGCCCGCTGATTGACGGCTTCGGCCTTATCGCGTTTGCCAGCCTGTTCCCGATCATGACGGTGATGGGGTATGCACAGCTGGTACAGTGGGTTACCACACGCCGCCGTCGGCAATCGGACAACAATGGCCAAGACACACAGGCCGATACACCTTCCATGGAACAGAGGTAAAGATCATGCATTTCAAGCTGATTATCGCGTTTGTTGACGATGCGCTGACTGATGATGTCATGGCGGCTGCCCGCGAGGCTGGCGCTACCGGCGCCACCATCATCAACAAGACCCGCGGCGAAGGCCTTGAGGAAACCAAAACCTTTCTCGGTTTGTCACTGGATACACAAAGAGACATGCTGCTGTTTCTGGTGGAGGAGCATCTGAGTCGCAAGATTCTGGAGGAGATCGGCCGCGTTGGCGAGCTTGACGACACCTCTGGCACCGGCATCGCCATTCAGTTGGATGTAGAAGATGCACTGGGCGTATCCCAGCAGGTGTCCAAGTTGATCGATCGTATTGAGGATGATCTATGAGCGAGCGCAAAATCATTCGTGTCGGCGATGTGATGAAGGACCATTATATCCTGATGCACGGCACGGATACCGTAGAAACTGCCATTGAAACCTTGCTCAGCCACAAAGCCGACACCGTATTCATCCATCGCCGTGACGACATGGATGAATACGGTATTGTGTTGCTGGCGGATATCGCCAAGAAGGTACTGGCCAAGGACAGAGCACCTTCCCGGGTCAACCTATATGAGATCATGTCCAAGCCGGTACTGGCAGTTGATCCCGAGATGGATATCCGCTATTGCGCCCGTCTGTTCGATCAGTTCGGCCTGTCCACTGCCCCCGTGATCCGAGACAAGACCATTATCGGCGTCGTGACCTACTATGAGATCGTTCTGCAGGGACTGGTAGATTATGCTCGTTAAAAGCACCGCAACCCGTTCGGCTAACGGTTTAATACCCAGATGAAGGATGGCATAAGGATCCGATGTATTACCTCAAAGCATTCAGTCTGAGTTTTCTTCATGCGCTGAAGAACCTGGTGCCAATCATTGCGGTGGTATTGCTGTTCCAGCTGCTGATTCTGCAACAGATGC
>CAZJTS010000332.1:0-2015 GCA_964548975.1 uncultured Fastidiosipila sp. | reverse complement strand
GTCGCTTTTTGTCCTGACCTTAAGGCATCCTTGCCGATCATCTGAACTCTTGGCGCTTCATGCGAACCAGTGCCGGGTTTTGAGTGCTCCTTCCTTACACTGATCGCCCGTCTGCTCATCCAGTGTGAATTCGAGGAAGTCTCCCTATATTGCTCCACCTCCAGACCTTCGTGACCACAGCGGGTCTAGAGGCCTGAACACACTCCGTACTGGCTACCACTCTACTCCTGAGCCAGAGGGTCGCCCTCTCCCCCCTCATCTTTGACATGCGTTATGAGGCTCTCAATCTCACAATTGAAGTAGAAGCAGAGCTTATCCAGATTATCCGTCACCGTACTACTGCCTTGGTGGTTCAACATCTTTGACAGGGTCATCCTGTTGATTCCCGTTTCCTTAGCAATCTCAGAAACAGTAATCCTTCTTTTCTCCTGGAACTCTTTTTCGGCGATCAGTTCCTTGAGGTGATAACGAATCATGCATACCTCTGATAAAAACAATTATCACAAGATGCTTGAAATAATCATCTGATGCGTTATATTAACAATCAGATGATAATTTAAATCATCAAACGATAGCTTAAAGACGAAGAGGCATGATCTCATGAACAACACATACCTGACAACGGAAGAGCTGTCCTCCCGCATCAAGTACGACCCTCGCACTATCCGGCAGAACCTGAAGGACTCAGTGCTTATTGAAGGCAAGCACTACATTCGCCCTTTCGGTGGCCGGAAGATCCTCTACATCTGGGAGACCATCGAAGAAGACATGCTCAACGTTACACATGCGAGCAGCCTGGAGATCCCGATGGCAAACGGCGGGGTGTGCTATGGGTAAGGTCCGGGCACGGAAAGAAACAGGCAACCTCTACATGGATTTCAACTACATGGGTGTGCGCTGCCGGGAACAGACCGCCCTGCCCGATACCCCGTCAAACAAGAAGAAGGTGGAGGCTTTGCTGAAGCGCATCGAAGCATTGATTGTGCTCGACCAGTTCAACTATGCGGATTTTTTCCCAACCAGTAAAAATGTCAAAAAGTTTGCTGAAAAGCCTAATTTTGTTGCAGCAACTGAGAGCAACGAGAAGAACAACGGCAGCAGCTGCCCTCTCTTCTCTGAGTTTGCCGAGCAGTGGTTCTCTGAGGTCAAAATTGAATGGCGTAACTCGCATATCCGCAATGTGCGCTCACTGCTGGACAGTTCTATCTTGCCGTTTTTTGGTGAAAAACCGCTCGATCAGATCACCAAGGGCGATCTGATGGAGTATCGCAGCCAGCAGTCAAAGCTGCCAGGACGCAACGGGAACACGTTCATCTCAGCCAAAAGCCTGAACAACCGCATGGGTCTGGTGAAGCTGATCATGGACGAAGCATCGGATCGCTTCGGTTTTGAGAATCCTTATCGGAACATCAAGCCACTCAGGTTGCAAAAGGTACACATCGAGCCGTTCTCGCTGCTTGAAGTCAACCGCATCATTGAAAACGTGCGTGAAGACTACCGCAACTACTACACCCTGCGGTTCTTTACCGGCATGCGCTCTGGCGAGATCGATGGTCTCAAATGGGAATACATCGACTTCGACAAACGCCAGATTCTGGTTCGAGAGACCTTGATCGCTGGTCAGACGGAATACACCAAGACCGATGGCTCCCAGCGAGAGATTCCGATGCTTGGCCCTGTGTATGACGCGTTGAAAGACCAGTTCCAGAGTACCGGCCGGTTGAGCCCCTATGTGTTCTGCAATACCGAAGGCAAGCCATTGGATCAGAACAACGTTACCAAGCGTGTCTGGTATCCGCTCCTGCGTTATCTCGGACTCAAAAAACGCCGTCCTTATCAGACTCGCCATACCTGCGCCACGCTGCTGCTGGCGTCTGGAGAGGTCGCAGAATGGGTCGCTCGATTCCTTGGGCACTCATCCACAGAAATGCTGTTCAAGGTCTACTCGCGCTATATCCCCAACCTGACGCGAATGGACGGCTCTGCATTTGAAAACCTTGTTCGCACTCACAAAG
>CAZJTS010000331.1:0-2019 GCA_964548975.1 uncultured Fastidiosipila sp. | reverse complement strand
GGCTTTGTTTCACCCAGCTGCATAAGGGCTGCCTCGATCTGCGAGGGGAAGACATTGACACCCCGAATGATGAGCATATCATCGGAGCGCCCGCGGAAGCGAGCAATACGAGCCGACGTACGGCCGCAGCTGCAGGGCTCATGCGTGATAGAAGTCAGGTCGTGCGTGCGGTAACGCAGGAGCGGGAGGGCTTCTTTGGTCAAGGTCGTAATCACCAGCTCGCCGACCTCGCCGTCCGGCACTGCCTGCAAGGTATCCGGATCAAGCAGCTCAGGCAAGAAGTAATCGTCCATGACATGGCTGCCCTGATGCGCTTCACAATCCTGTGACACACCGGGGCCCATGATTTCACTCAAGCCATAGATGTCAAAGAGCTCAATGCCCAGACCATTCTGGATCTTCGTGCGAAGCTCTTCCGTCCAGGGTTCCGCCCCGCAAATCGCGGTCTTCAGTTGGAGATTCGGCTTAATTCCGGCCTCAAGTATGCTGTCCATCAGGTGTCCGAGGTAGGAGGGCGTGCACGCGATGACCGTGGTCCCGAAGTCCTCCATAAGCTGCAGTTGTTTCTGGGTATGTGAAGTCGAGATCGGGATAACCATAGCGCCCAGATTCTCGACGCCATAGTGCAGGCCCAGGCCGCCGGTGAACAGGCCGTAGCCATAAGCCACCTGAACCTTGTCATGCTGGGTCACACCGGCCATGGTCAGACAACGCGCAACGCATTCCTGCCAGCATTCAATATCCCCTCGGGTGTAGCCCACCACCGTGGGTTTGCCCGTCGTACCGGACGAAGCATGAAGTCGCACGATCTCGGACTGCGGCACCGCGAAGAGGCCAAAAGGATAATGGTCGCGCAGGTCTGCCTTGGTCGTGAACGGCAGTTTCCCCAGATCTTCCAAGCCTTTGATATCACCCGGCTCCAAACCCATTTGCTGCATCTTTTCGCGATAGAACGGCACCTGGTGATAGACACGTTTTACCTGTTTGACCAGACGAGCCGATTGCAGCTTATAGCGGTCCTCCGCCGACATGCATTCCTTGGTCTTATTCCAAATCAGTCCGTTCATAGGCCCAACGCCTTCCTGGCCTCATCCATTTGATCGGTGGCCAGCACCAGCAGAGGCTTGTCACTATCCTGAATCACCAGTGAATACATGTAATTTACCTGCACGTCTGCATCACGCAGGCGGATTAGGATGTCGTTGAGTACACCGGGCTTGTCTTCAAGCGGCAGACCCAGGACCTCTGAACTTTTGCAAAAAAAGCCATGGTCTCGCAGCCACGCTTCTGCCTCGCCCGGGCGATCCGTGATCAAGCGCAAAATGCTGAAATCAGGTGTGTCATAGATCGAAAACGCGCGCAGATTAAACCCGCCCTCCTTGAGGGAGGTCGTGATTTCCGCCAGGGCTCCGACTTCATTCTTGACGAATACCGATAGCTGTTCCATAGCTTTTCTCCTTTACTTATTGGTCTTTGCGAAAGGTGCGGCCTTTGGCAAAAGCCACCAGATTGATGTCGACGGTTTTGGCCGGAACCGTCTCGCGGATCACCTGCTCCCACTCCTCGACTGCGAAAGGCATAATCAAGCTTGCGGCACCCAGAACGATCGTGTTAAAAACCCGGAGATTGCCGAGCTCTCTGGCTTCGCGGCGGGCGGCGATGCGCACCACGCGCGCGCTGTCATCCAGGGCAGCGATCTTGTCCTCAGGATACTCCGCGGCTCCGATTACCACTGGCATCGGATCAATCCGCTCATCGTTCATGATGAGCAGGCCGTCGGGCTTGAGAAGATGAATATAGCGTACAGCTTCAAGGCGCTCGAAGGCAATCAGCAAGTCGGCCTGTCCGGCTTCGATAATGGGCTCCGCTACAGAATCGCCAAAGCGCACAAAGGTGATCACCGAGCCGCCGCGCTGGGCCATGCCATGGACCTCGGACAGTTTGACATCGTAATCTTTCGTCAGGGCCAGATTACCCAGAATGCGGGACGTCAGCAGGGTCCCCTGACCGCCTACGCCG
>CAZJTS010000330.1:0-2032 GCA_964548975.1 uncultured Fastidiosipila sp. | reverse complement strand
CTCCCCAGCAGAGCTGGGGGTTCTCATTTCGTTAAAGCATACAAAAGAAAACACGGACAGCAGGTCAATGACCTGCTATCCGTGTTATGCTGCACCGTTATTTTTTCTGTTGCTGTTCTGCGTGGACCGCTTTCTGACTTTCGGCGGCATGGGAATTCCCACTTCTGTGATCCCCATGTGTTGCTCCAACTCTAATGTATCGATGAACTGTTTGTAGTTCCAATCCACTTCGAAGTTGACAACGTAGCCGCGTCCGAGTTCTATTCTTTTGTATAACTGGGATATGATAATCCGTTTGCGCTCGATGGTGGCTAACCCGAATTCCATACTCCATCCCAAGAATCGGTTGTAATACTCTGCCACCTTTTCAGACATTTCCGTTTCGTTCTTTACTCTCCGCTCCAGATCCAGAGCTTTATTTTCCAGTTCACGCCGTTCCCGTGCCTTATCATCGATCAGTCTGCTCAGCATGGCCGTTGTGAAATTGCTTTTTCCCAGCAGGCATCGGCTCACTTCCATTTCCAGCCCTTCCTGCTCTTTGGCAGCTTCTTCGACTTGCTGTTGCGTCTTGCGCAATTCATATTTCAGTTCTTTCATTTCGGCTTGCACTCGAGCCTCCACCGACTCATCTCGAGGGGTGTCCTTGATGGTGTCGAGCAGCAGTCTGGTCGCTTGAAGAACGATATCTTCTACGCGCTTGGCCACATAGGAGCGTTGTCCGTTGCAGTTATTTCGGTGGTTGGCCCCCATATAGCAGATGTACTCTGCTTTTTCACGTTTTGCTCCCTTCCCCGGATTGCTGGATGTCATCCTGCGGCCACACGTGGCACAGTATAAGTTTCCACCCAGCAACGCTCCGTTGCCGTTCTGCCTCGGGATATTACGCCATTCCGCGTTTTTGGTTTTCCTCTGCGTGACAATTTCCTGTGCCTGATCGAACAATTCCTGATCTATGATCTGCAATTCAGGCATATAAGGCGATGTCACATCCTTGGTAATGAGGTAACCTGTATACTGCCGTTCTTTCAGCATCCGATTGATGGAGAGTGCCGTCAGTTTAGCTCCTGAATGCGTTCGGACTCCACGCTCATTCAGTTCATTGGCCAGCACGAATGATCCTGCACCTTCATATACCGTTCTCTCAAAGACCTCTTTGATCACTGCCGCTTCCTCGGGATTGATGACCAGGTCCTTGACCGGTTTATTCTTTTTGTTCAACCGGCCCATTTCAATGGCTTGATACCCGAATCGAACGGGGCCTCCGGTATACAACCCTTCTGCACGCATCTGATCCAGTCTGGTCTTGATACGCACAGATGTTTTTCGGGATTCACCTTCACTTTGCCAATATCGAATGTAGTTGATCAGCGAATCGGTATGGCTCTCGAACTTTTGTTCTCCTTCTTTCACACTGAAGATCCGGATTCCTTGCTGTGCAAACCATTCTACTACGAACGGGGTTTCATCATCCCGGCGTCCCAGGCGGTCAAACATGAATACCAGAAGAATATCAAACCTTTTGTTCATGGCATCATTGCGAAGTTCCTGAATGGCATCCCGATCTTCTGCTGCCACCTTGAAACCAGATACGCCTTTCTCGCACAGTTCTTTGATGATCGTCCATCCTTGTTCTTCAGCAAACTTGCGGCATTCAATACGTTGCATGGGAATGTCATCGTGATCGACCTGTCCTTTTGTCGAAACACGGTACAAACATTCTACTCTTTGCATTTCACCTTCACCTCCTACGGTCTACCACACAACATATCCTTAACCACGTCAAATAGCTATCACCAATACCAACAACAAATGAGAGAACTTTTTTCTACTTTTTGATGCGTTCAGAATAGGCTTTCATGATCATTTGTTTGACATTTTCACGGGGAGTTCCGCTTGCATCCCCCACAAAGGTAAAGCGCACTTTGCTTCCCGACAATGTAATTTCAATGAATTGTTTCCCTCCGTGTTCAGGCTCTTTTCGATTCATGCTCTATACTTTCTCCCCTTCAGCCAACTAAAACACGGTCCAATC
>CAZJTS010000329.1:0-2039 GCA_964548975.1 uncultured Fastidiosipila sp. | reverse complement strand
AAAAGGAGCGTAGGCATGCGAGGAAAAAGAAGAGTAATTGCTCTCCTGATGCTGCTCGGACTGCTGCTGCCGGGATTACTGGCGGGCTGTACCGGACAAGGGTCGGAGAACAAAGTTTTGCGGGTGGGCACGAACCCCGAATTCCCGCCGTTTGAATACATCGACAATGAGGGGAATGTCGCGGGTTTCGACGCTGATTTGATAGAAGCCATCGCTGAGAATCAAGGATACACCATCGCCTGGAGCAGCATGGAGTTCAAGTCTCTGATTGGCGCGCTCGAGAGCGGCGGTGTCGATGTGGTCATCGCGGGTATGACAATCACGGAGGCACGTCGCCAAAGCGTCGACTTCACGGATGCCTACTATGATGCCTCACAGATGATCATCGTTCAGACCGGCAGTCCTATTCGCAAGATCGAAGAACTGAATGGCAAGCAAATAGCTGTTCAGGAAGGTACCACCGGCGACTTGATGGTCACTCCGGGCGGTGAAGGGAGCATCCTTACCGACTCTTCAACGAAAACCTCCCGCTACAAGAAGGGTGTTGACGCCATTCTGGCTTTGTTGAACGGATCTGTAGATGCAGTGGTTATCGACACTTCTCCGGCAGCGGAATTCCTTAAGGCCAATCCCGGCAAGCTCGAAGCGTACCAGGTCGAAGGTGCACCCGAACAGTACGGTATTGCCGTGGCCAAAGGACAAACCTCGCTCCTGTCATCACTCAACGAGGGTTTGCGTCAGATTAATGAAGACGGTACCTACGAAAGACTGCAGGCAATTCACTTTTCTACGGGCGGCATCGGTCTTGAGCGTAAGACTTCAGACAATCCGCTTGTGAACTTCTGGTATCAGCTGGAATTTATTTTTGTTACGAATAACGGCGCAGTTTTGATGCTTCGCGGCTTGGGTGTAACCTTGCTGACCTCCTTTTTTGCAGTCATCCTGGGTGTTGCGCTGGGCTTCCCTGCAGCTGTCGTTCGTACCGCTGCTAAGGCCAAAAACAAAAAAACGCCCGGCTCCCTTCTCGCTGCCGCATACATTGACGTGGTCCGCGGCACGCCGACCGTAGTGCAGCTCTTGATCATGTTTATGGTTATCTTCAACAGTCGTTATGGCACAATCGCCGCCATTCTGACATTCGGTATCAATTCCGGTGCGTACGTCGCCGAGATTGTCCGTTCCGGTATTCAGGCTGTCAGCCGCGGACAGGAAGAAGCGGGACGTTCGCTCGGCTTCTCTTACAACGACACGATGAAGCACATCATCATGCCGCAGGCTGTTCGCAATATCCTGCCGGCGTTGGGCAATGAATTCATTGTCTTGATCAAGGAAACTTCGATCGTCGGTTACGTGGCTATCATGGACCTGACCAAAGCCGGAGACTTTTTGATTTCACGTACATTCAACGCCTTTATTCCGCTGATCACAGCTGCAATTATTTATTACTTATTAGTAAAAGTTCTGACACTGTTACTAAATAGCTTTGAAAGGAGACTTAACAAGAGTGATCTCCGTTAAGAATTTACACAAGAATTTTAAAGACCTGGAAGTGCTGCGGGGTATCGACCTGGAGGTCGCGAAAGGGGAGTGCGTCTGCATTATCGGACCTTCCGGTTCAGGCAAGAGCACGTTTCTGCGCTGTTTGAATCTCCTGGAAGTACCGAATGCCGGCAGCATATGGATAGACGGGACGGAGCTGACAGCTCCGAAAACGGATATCAATCAGCTTCGCCGCGGAGTCGGCATGGTCTTTCAGCAGTTCAACTTGTTTCCCCATTTGACGATTCTGGAGAACATCACACTGGCACCTGTCAAACACGGCCTCAAAACTCAGGCTAAAGCAGATCAAGAAGCCATGATTCTGCTTAAACGTGTCGGAGTGGCGGACAAAGCTGACGCCTATCCCAATCAACTGTCGGGCGGCCAGCAGCAGCGAGTTGCAATCGCGAGAGCTTTGGCCTTACAGCCGAAAGTTATGCTTTTCGATGAGCCGACGTCGGCGCTTGACCCTGAAATGGTAGGGGAAGTACTGGACGTCA
>CAZJTS010000328.1:0-2045 GCA_964548975.1 uncultured Fastidiosipila sp. | reverse complement strand
TCTTTATTCAGGGGGGGGTAGGTGGCCTTGCCTCGGCTGTATGTGGCTATTTCTGGGATCTTTGGGGCGAGCGTCGCCCGCGTTTTGTAGTGGTTGAGCCAGAGAAGGCCAACTGCCTGCAGCAAAGCGCCAAATCCGGAGAGCCGGTAGTGGTGGAAGGCGATCTGGAAACTTTGATGGCGGGTTTGGCCTGTGGTGAAGTCTCTTTGCTGGCGTGGGAAATACTGGCGACTGGGGCCGATGACTTCATGACACTGAGCGAAGATGCGGTTCCAGTAACCATGCGCATGTTGGCGAAGGGCTACCGCCAGGATCCGGCTGTCGAGGCGGGTGAATCTGCGGTGCCGGGGCTGGCTGCGGCGATTCGGGCTCGTCAGAGCAGCGAGTTTGCGGCTGCGCTGGGTCTGGATCGAGACAGCAAAATCCTGGTGATCGGCACCGAAGGAGCGACAGACCCCGAAGTATATCAGCAGCTTGTAGGCTGATTCAGCAAGAGAGAATGGGCGGCAGTGGCCGCCCATTTTTTTTGTCCAATAGCCGTAATTGGCTGACTTCTGCTTCAGTCCTGCTTTTCATCAACAGGTACGGTCAAACCGACTTTTACCGGATCCATGACTACATGAGTCTGGAAGCTGCGTACGTTGGTATTATCAAAAAAGGCTTCCCGGGTGAATTGTTCATACTCTTCCATGTCGAAAGCTGTAACCACCAGCATGAAGTCGGCACTGCCGGTGACATAGTAGCACTGCTGCACTTCCTCCCTTTTTTTCATCTCTTTCTTGAACAGGTCGATGAGATCAGCGCGTTCACGCTCCAGGCTGACCTGCACGATAAGCGTCATATTGCGGCCAAGCGCTTTGGCATTTACCACGGACACATCGGCACTGATGATCTGCTGTTCGCGCATCCGTTTGACGCGCCGCTGAACGGCTGCCGGTGACAGGCCGACATGCTCGGCAATCTGGTCAGAGGTCGTGCGATTGGAGGTTTGCATGATCTTGAGAATTTTGCGATCGAAGCTGTCGAGAGAGGTCGAGCTGGCTGGAGGCATGGATGACCCTTATCTGTATTAGCCGCCCTGAAGGATGATCTATCTCTTCCGGGACTGAATCAACGCGTATTTCTGTCCGTTCATCATACGTCAACCCGTTCAGGTTGGGGTAAGGGATGAGAACAAATCTGCAGGATGATTTGCATATTTTCCGCATCTGGGGGGGCAAATTGTATGAATGCCTGCAAGAGCCGTGCGTAACATAAGTCTAGGTCGGGTTATCGGGCGCGACCAGTACACCAACAAAACCGATAAGGCGCGTGAGAATAGAATAATGAGAACCGAAACGCTATCGCCACGTTACAAACTGGATTATCTGGCTCCTCAGGGGCGCATCGGAGTGATCACTCTGGCGACTGATTTCAATATCGAGCAGGACCTGCGGCGTATCTATCCGGATGGTGTGGAGATGTTTACCAGCCGGGTACGCAACTACAATCCGCTAACTATTGAGAACCTGCGGACCATGGCTCCGGGTATCAGTGCTGCGGCCGATGCGATCCTGCCGGGCACGCAGTTGGATGTGATTATCTATGCCTGTACCTCAGGTACGGTAGCGATCGGTAGCGAGCGGGTGACCGAGCTGATCCACTCTACCCGTCCCGGTGCGTTGGTCACCAATCCCGTTACGGCAGCATTTGCCGCTTTCACAGAGCTTAATGCAGAACGCATTTCGGTACTGACGCCCTATACCGAAACAGTTAATGAAGATGTGGCTCGCGTCTTTACCGGTTCTGGCTGCGAAGTTATCAATATTGCCGGCTTTGGGTTTGAAGACGATACTGAGATGACCTTCATTAGTCCGCGGGATATTGAAGAAGCAGCGATCAAAGTCTGTGATCCTGATGCCGATCTTCTTTTCATCTCCTGCACCGCGCTGAGAAGTGCACAGGTGGTTGAGCGTATAGAGGAGCGTTTGGGTAAACCGGTGATCACCAGTAACCAGGTTCTGGCTTGGCACAGCCTGCGCCTGTTGCAGTATCCCGCTGCAGTG
>CAZJTS010000327.1:0-2052 GCA_964548975.1 uncultured Fastidiosipila sp. | reverse complement strand
TTTCAAGCCGAGGGTGGCGATCTCAGCGGCATACCGCAGAGTGACGTTCGTAAGGGCCAGAGTGGAAGTCTGCGGAACTGCGCCGGGGATATTGGCAACTGCATAGTGCAGAACTTCGTGCTTGATGAAGACCGGGTTGGCGTGAGTGGTGGGTTTGGTAATGGTTTCCACGCAGCCGCCTTGGTCGATGGCGATATCGACTATGACAGAACCTGGTTTCATGGATTCGACCATTGCTTCAGTGACAAGCTTGGGGGCTTTGGCCCCGGGAATCAGGACGGCCCCGATGAGCAGGTCAGCTGACTTGCAGATTTCTCTGATGTTGTAGTTGTTTGAATAGAGTGTCTCGATTTTGCCCATGTAGATTTCGCTGAGGTACTGGAGACGCTCGAGATTGATGTCGAGAACGGTGACTCGGCACCCGATGCCGACGGCCCGACGCAGGGCGGCTGCGCCTGAGATTCCGGCACCGATGATTACGACGTGGGCAGGGGGGACGCCGGGGACGCCGTCGAGCAGCATACCGCGGCCGCCGTAGAATTTCTCGAGAAGGACAGAGCCTTGCTGGATTGCCATGCGTCCTGCGACTTCGCTCATTGGAGCGAGTAAGGGTAGTTGGCCGTGCTTGTCTTCGACCGTTTCGTAGGCGATGGCTTCGACACCGGCTGAGGCCAAAGCCTGCGTGAGGGTTTCTTCTGCGGCTAAATGCAAGTAGGTGAAAAGAATGAGGCCTTTGCGAAAATAGGGGTATTCGGCTGGCAGCGGTTCTTTGACCTTGAGGATCATATCGGCTTGGGCCCAGACGTCAGCGGCAGAGGCTAGGATCTCTGCGCCGTGCTCCTGATACTCTTCGTCGCGGAAGGAGGAGCCAAGTCCTGCGCCTGCCTCGATCAGGATGCGGTGGCCTTGATGTGCCAGCGCATCAGCGCCGGCCGGGGTGAGGGCGACGCGGTTCTCCTGGGCTTTGATCTCTCTGGGTACTCCGATAATCATGGGGACCTCCTCGTGTGGCTACTTGCGGCTGTGAAACCTCATATATATTAATTATAGCGGCCTATGCGACCATGCAAAAGTAAAAAATGCGCTAAGCTATGAATTATAAGTGCTGTATTTACAGGAGGCTTACTATGACGGATGTTTACAAAAAAGCTGAGATATTTGTGTACCGCCATGCGAGGCCGCTGGACCTGGCGCGTTGGCAATATCATTTTGAGGGCGGAGGCAGGGACGCGGTACTGCGAGCTTTGAGATTTTACCAGAATGAGGACGGAGGTTTTGGCCATGCTCTGGAGGCAGATGCGTGGAATCCGCACTCGACACCGATACAGACGTGGACGGCCGCTCAGATTCTGCGTGAAGTTGACTTTGTGGACCGCCAACATCCGCTGGTCGATGGGCTGCTTACGTATCTCGAGCGGCGGGCGGGGTTTGACGGGCATTTTTGGCCGCGGACACTCTCCTCGAACAACGACTATCCGCGCGCGCCGTGGTGGACGCATACAGATGGTGAAGCGAGCACCTACAATCCGACGGCCAGCCTGGCCGCCTTTTACGTGCGCTGCGGGGACCCTGGCTCGGCATTCTACCCTGAGGCCCAGCGTGTGGTCCGTGAGGCGGTCGACGCCTATCTGGAGGACAGCGCTCCCGAGAATCACACGTTGAGCTGTTATGTGGATCTGCTTGGCGATTTGGCCATAAGCGGGCAGTCCGGTCTGGCGGACCTTCAGAAGCTGTTAGGCAAACTCAAGGAGGACGTCGACAAGAGCATTGAACAGGACAGCTCCTTGTGGGCAAGGAATTACGTCGTGAAACCCTCGCAGTTTATCCGCGGCAGAGACTGCCCCTTCTATCCCGGCAACGAAGCGCTTGTGCTCGCCGAGTGCGCCATGATCGGCCAAAGCCAGGCCGAAGACGGAGGCTGGCCGCTGACCTGGGGCTGGGATGCTTATCCGGAGGAGTTTGCGATCAGTGCCAAATACTGGCAGAGCCAGATTGCCATAAACAATATGCTTTTTCTAAGAGCTTTCGAAGAACGATAATCTACCAGCGATA
>CAZJTS010000326.1:0-2053 GCA_964548975.1 uncultured Fastidiosipila sp. | reverse complement strand
GACCACTGGCAGGCCAAAGCCACGGTCCAGCTCCGCTATTACGATGCCCAGGACCGGCTGATACAAGTCAGAAAATACGTTCTGCAAGAGGATGATCAGAAGGAGCGAATGGAAGCACTAACCGATCTGGATCTCCTGGTGCCAAGTCTCTATAGGTAAAGCTTTCCGCGCAAAAGTTTCAGAAGGGGAGGGGCTAAGCCTCTCCTTTTTCTCGTCCGCTACTGGTAAGATGAGATGAGCAAGCGAGAAGGAGTGATGAGCGGTGGAACGTCAACAAAAACGACTGGGTGTAAGTTTCTGCGGCGGCGGTGTGAAAGCCCTCGCTCAGTTTGCTGTCTATGAAGAACTTTATAAGCAGAATATCCGGGTGACTGCGGTTACCGGAACCTCCATGGGCGCCTTCCTGGCCTCGGGGCTTGCCTTGGGCATGCCCCCGGAGCAGATGTGGGAGATGCTGCTCGAAGCCGATGCGGCCGTGGCGAAGAGTGGCCTCTTCAGCAATCGTGCGCTCCTGAATCTACTCCCTTTCCGCCATGCCAACGGCCTGGTGATCCAGGATAAACTCGCCGAGGTGCTCCGCAGCCACCTGAAGGCCTTCGGTGATACCCTGCTCTCCGAAGTGCCCCTGCCTTTGGCCATGCCTGCCGTGGACCTGATCACCGGCAAGCTCGTGATCTTCACGAACCGCCCGGACTATTTCCGCGAGGATCTGGAGAATGCCTGCTTCTACAGTAAGGACATTCGCCTAGCTGATGCGGTGCTCTGCTCCTGCGCGTATCCTGTCGTCCTGACCCCGGTCCTGCTGGATGAATTCCAGCTCACCGACGGCGGCGTGCGCTTGAACTCGCCGGCCGTACTCTTCAAGCGGGATCTCGTGGACTTTGTTTTGGCCGTCAGACTCAAGCGGCAAGCTTACGGCACACGCGCCGAGAAGAGCCGCGAAGTGGGCCTTCGCACCATCTCGATCCTGATCAATCAGCAGAATCAGGATGCGTCAGCTCTGGCCAAAGTCGATGCCGAGTACGTCCTGCCTGTGGATATCGGGGACGTCTTCTCCTTTGGCCAAAGTGAACGGGTGATGGAAGCGGGCAGGGAGGCCTTGAAACAGCTGGAGCCGGACTGGGATTTCTATTATGAAGAGCCGGAACCGGTTGTCGTGGAGAAGCAGGGACTTTTGTCCGGGATCTTACGCGGGATCTTCAAACGGCGCTGAAGACACTTCAATCGCTCCGATGTTGTTACATTAGTGACCTTTGAGAGAAGATTGTTTTGCTATACTATTAGATGATTAATTTCCAATCAAATTACTGCTTTGCTTTTGAAAGGAGCTCTTATGAACGAAAAAGTATTACAGGCTTTGAACAGCCAGATCAAAATGGAATTTGAGGCTGCCTATCTTTACCTGAACATGCATGTCGCTATGACAGCAAAGAATCTCAATGGCTTTGCTCAATGGCTTTACATCCAGTGGCACGAGGAACTTGAGCACGCTGAGAAGATCATCAACTACGTACACCGCAGAAGCCTCGAACCTGAAATTCAACAGATCGAAGTTCTGCCGGTTCCCAGCACCGATCCTGTTGAGGTCGCTAAAGCGATCCTCGAGCACGAGCAGAAGGTGTCCCGGAGCATCAATGACATCCGTCAGCTCGCTCGCGAGGAGGGTGATCAGGCGACAGAAGTATTCCTGAACTGGTTCGTCAACGAGCAGGTTGAGGAAGAAGAGAATGCTCAGGGTCTGGTGGACCTCTTCACTTTCGTCAACGGCGACAAGGCCGCGATGATGGCCGCAGACCACGGTCTGGGCAAGCGTCACCACGACTAAGTTATCGTGTAGCATTTAAGCACTTTGAGCCGCTGCAGGGAAACCGACGGCGGCTTTTTTCACGGAGGAACCCATGACAGAACTGATCGGACTCAAACGTTGCTCGACTTGCCAGGATGCGGAAAAGGCATTGAAGGCCAAAGGCATAGATTACAAGTACCGAGAGATTGATGTGGAACCGCCCACCGCTGAGGAGCTGCTGGCCTGGCAGAAGGCCAGTGGACTACC
>CAZJTS010000325.1:0-2058 GCA_964548975.1 uncultured Fastidiosipila sp. | reverse complement strand
CGCCTAACAGCCGGCCTGATCGGCGACGGTTTCCATCTCCCTTATAATGTACTTAAGGTCTTTCTCAGAGCGAAGGGCGAGCATTGCTTCCTGGTAAGTGATCTGGTGGCTATCAGTGGCCTCGAGCCCGGCGTTTATGAGACTCATATCGGCGGGAAGGTGCGTCTGTCGGCTGAAGGGAAACTAAGCCCCTATGACAATGACAAGATTTTGGCCGGCTCTGTCATGGAGATGTTCCGAGCGATCCGGCAGATGGATAAGCACGGCATTAGGCCACTGGGGGAGATCTGGGCTTTGGCCAGCGAACGGCCGGCCGCCTTCGCGAAATTGGGAGATCGCGGTAGCCTGAAAGTAGGCGACAACGCGGATTTCTGTGTGTTGAAGCAAGGGCCGGAGGGCATCGAATTAGAAGCAGTTTATAAAATGGGCCGCGAGTGGCCCGTGTAAGGAGGCACAAATGTATCTAGGGTATCTCACATCATGTTTGCCACAGGTCAGCCTGGAGGAGAAGATCCGTTTCGCGAAGGAACAGGGTTTTGCCGCACTGGAGCTGGCGTGCTGGCCGCGCTCGAACGAGCGTGACTATTCCGCATCGGACATCGACGTTCAGAATTTGACCGAGGCGGAAGCCGAGCAGATTCGGTCGCAGTTCGAGGAGGCGGGGCTGAAAATCAGTTCTTTGGCCTACTATGACAACAACATTCACAGCGACCCCGAGGTCCGCCAGCGCATCAATCAGCACACCTATAAGGTCATCGATGCGGCGGTGTTGCTGGGTGTGGACATGGTCGGCACTTTCATCGGGCGCAACAACGAGAAGTCGATTCCGGACTCTTTCGAGGACTTCGAGGAGGTTTTCGGGCCACTCGTCAGCTACGCGGAAGAGCGCGGGATCAAAATCATTATCGAGAATTGTCCGATGCTCGGCTGGGCGCGCAAAGGCGAACCCGGCACCATCAGTTTCTCGCCCGAGCTCTGGGACGAGATGTTCCGGCGGGTGCCGAATGCCAATTTCGGCCTTAACTTCGACCCCTCACATCTTTTCCACCTGAAGATCGATTATCTCCCGCTGATCGAGCGCTATAAGGAGCGCATCTTCCACGTCCATGCCAAAGACTGCGAAATCATCGAGGAGAAGTTCCCCGAATACGGCGTGTTTAATGCCTTTCTGGGTGACGAAGGCTGGTGGCGTTTCCGCATGCCCGGCAGCGGCCAGGTCGACCTCCCCGCCATGATCGCCGAGCTCGACAAAATCGGCTACGACGGCGTGATCAGTATCGAGCATGAGGATCCGTTCTACGAAGGCTCCGTCGAGAAGACCTACGAAGGCCTGCTCATCGGACTCGAATATCTGAGGACGATTCTTTAATTCTTGTCCGGCCAAATCGACCGCAAATAGCTGACCCCTTGGGCAAGTTCCGTCCAGGGGTCTTTTTGATACCCTTCCTGCTCGATGATCACGCCGTGTGAGAGCGTCCCGGCTTTGGCCAAAGTCCGGAGTATTTCAGGAAAATCCACAATCCCCTGACCAACAGCGACATCCAGTCCGCGACCTTCAGCATGATCCTCGCCGAGCTCCTTCGCATGGATCGGACCGGGATTCGTGTCGAGCCCCTGAATGTAGTCGTTGGGATTCTGGCCGGCGTACTCCGCCCAGCAGGTATCGATCTGGAGGAACATCTCCGGATGAGCAAAGTGGTCGCGCAGGTGATCCAGCAGGTAAGCGCCGTCAACCTCCCGGAATTCCTTATCATGATTATGGTAACCCACGCTAACATCAGAGCCTGCTTCCTTGAACAGTGCCTGAAGCCGGTTCAGGACACCGGCGACTTCCTTCGTATCTTCAACGCTTTCCATCGGCGCATGTGGGCAGACGACGTAGCGCAAACCCAGCGTTTCCGCCAGTTCAAGCACTTCCTCCGGCGTGTCTCTGAGCTCCTCGTACTTGATATGCGCGGAGATGACATCGAGGCCGGCTTTGGCCAAAGCCTCGCGCAGCTCTGAAACCGCCATACCATAGGTACCGGCCAGCTCCACGGCGGAGAAACCCGCAGTTTT
>CAZJTS010000324.1:0-2067 GCA_964548975.1 uncultured Fastidiosipila sp. | reverse complement strand
AGTGCCTATCTGCTGGATCATATTCTGGATATTTCCCGCAATAAAGGCACCGGCAAATGGACCAATCAGGAAGGCCTTGACCTCGGTAAAGACCTCTCTGTCCTCGCTTCCGGCCTCAATGCGCGCTACATCAGCACCGATAAGGAACTCCGTGTAGATGCGTCTAAGACCTTGCCGGCAGGGCAGCTCAGCACTCCGGTGGAGACGCCTCAGGCGGCGGATTTGGCCAAAGCATTCCTGGCCGCGCGCATCATCGCGTATGCGCAGGGCTTCTCGCTCTATCAGGCGGCGGCCCTGGCCCATGAATGGCACCTAGACTACCGGACCATCGCCGCAACCTTCCGGGCCGGCTGCATTATCCGCTCCTATCTGTTGACGCCCATCATGGATGCCTACGCAGCGGAGCCTGGGCTGGAGCACCTCCTGCTCTCAACTCAGTTCAAGGAGATCCTGACTGAATCCATTCCCGCTTTGCGGCGCCTGGTTGGTGAAGCTACCGCAGCAGGTATACCGCTGCCCGCTTTCACAGCCGCCCTCAGCTATTACGATCAGCTGCGCACAGCAAGGAGCAGCGCGAACCTCATCTCCGCCCAAAGAGACTACTTCGGCGCTCACACCTTCCAACGTACGGACAGAGAAGGCATCTACCATCACGATTGGCCGCAGATAGAAGAAGGTAATGAATGAATCATACGGTCTATACCATCTTCGGCTCGACGGGGGATCTGTGCTACCGTAAACTCATGCCCGCTTTCTACAATCTCTTTCACCGCGGCCTGGTCGAAGAGAAAACAATTTTCCTAGCCCTCGGGCGCAGACCCTGGGATCGGGAGCGCTATCTGGCGGAGATTCGGCCCTGGGTGGAGAAATTTGCACGCTTTCCGGTGACCGACGAGACGTTCGAGCGCTTCAGTCAGCACATCGATTACCTTGAGATGGAATTGACCGAACCCAAGGGCTATCAGACGCTCTTCCGTTACTATGACGAACATCAGTGGCGGGACGGTGAACCCGTGCGCTATCTCTTCTACTTCGCGGTGGCACCGGAGTTTTTCCCCGTAATTTCGGACAACCTCCTGAATACCGGCTGCCTGCGCGGCCAATGCCGTGTCATCATTGAGAAACCCTTTGGCCGAAACCTGGAGGAAGCTCGGGAGATCACAGATAAACTTTCCGCCGCCTTCGGCATCGAGCAGATCTACCACATCGACCATTATCTGGGCAAGGAAATGGTCCAGAACATCATGACCCTCAGGCGCGAGAACGCCCTCTTCCGGGCGGCCTGGAACCGAGAGGCGATCGAGTGTGTTCAGATCTCGGCCCTCGAAGCGATCGATATCGGCTCGCGCGGTGACTATTACGACCAGACGGGTGCGCTTAAGGACATGATCCAGGGCCATCTGTTTCAGATCATGACAATTGTCGCTATGGAGGATGTCTCTCGGGATGACAGCGAGCTCTTCCAGGAGGCACAGGACAAGCTCTTAAAGTCACTGAGAGCCCCGGAGGCCGACATCCAGGATCAACTGGTGCTGGGCCAGTACGATGGCTACACCAGTGCCGAGGACGTCGCTCCTGACAGCCGCACAGAAACCTACGCGGCGTTGAATCTTTGGCTCGATACCCCGCGTTGGGCCAGGGTGCCCTTCTACTTGCGCTCGGGCAAGGCTTTGGCCGAGAGAAAAACCTACGTCACCATTCAATTCCGGTCGCAAGGCACAGGCTCTGCCGACCGTCTCCACATCGAGATCCAGCCCCAGGAAGGCATCGGCCTCTCCTTCATCATCAAGAAGCCCGGCACGCGTGACGAGATTCAGGAAGTCTCCATGAATTTCTGTCAGAGCTGCAATCTGGAAGCGCACAGCAATACGCCCGAGGCTTACGAACGCCTCCTCCTCGCCGCCTATGACGGCCAGCGGGAGTTCTTCACGCCTTGGGAGCAGATTGTCAGCAGTTGGCAATGGATGGAACAGTTGAAGGCGCGCATCGATGAGGCCGACTTAACGCCGGTAAGTTACAAGACCACGAGTTGGGGGCCTGAGGAGGCAGACCGGCTTTTGGCCAAAG
>CAZJTS010000323.1:0-2074 GCA_964548975.1 uncultured Fastidiosipila sp. | reverse complement strand
GGAGCTCGCGGGGCACATGCCGGTGATTGTGGTTTTGACGCAGGCGATCGGTCAGCAGTATGTGGCGCTGTTCCATGAGATTGAAGGGCTGAAGTTGCCTGTGGAGGCGATTGTCCCGGTTTTGGCCAAAACCTATCGCATCAGTGAAGACCTGACTCTACCGGCCCGGGGTTTACAGCAGTTGGTGGATCGGACGATAGAGCTCGTGCCGGAGGCACTGAGAACTTCTTTTATTAATGCCCAGAAGGTGGATATAAAACGCAAATTGGATCGGGCGAACCGCGCCGTTCTGGGCTATACAACGACAGCGTTTACGACGGGTTTTACGCCGGTGCCGTTCGCCGATGCGACTTTACTGGTGCCCTTGCAGATCGGGATGATCGCGCATTTGACCTCAATTTTCGGGATTTCTCTGGACAAAACATTTATTACGTCGGTCGTCTCTGCGCTGGGCGGATCCGGCGGCGCAACCTTCCTGGGTAGATCGGTCGTGGCGTCCCTGCTGAAACTGGTCCCCGGCGCAGGTACGATCAGTGGCGGTGTGATTATGGGCGGCACGGCGGCAACCCTGACCGCTTCCCTCGGCTATGCGTACAATCAGATTATTTTCCGCTATGCGAATAAACTCTATGGCAATGAAGAGATCAACCAGAAGGAGTTTGTCAGCCAGCTGAAAGAAGCGTTCAATAAAGAAATTCTCCGGAATCGGAAGCGCTTCCTGGACAAGAAGAATACCTTGCCACCGCCGCCTCCGCCGGAGAATTCAGATTAAACGACCGGGTCGTTTAGGCATCTACTAATTTTTCCATTTCGTCGATCAGGTCGTTGAAGAGCGACAGCGCGGTGCTGACGGGCTCGGACTGAGACATGTCAACGCCGGCGATCTTCAGCAGATCGATGGGATCCTGTGAAGATCCGCCGCTGAGGAAGTTCAGGTAGTCCTTCACAGCCGGCTCACCCTCTTCCAGAATCCGGCGGCTGAGTGCGATCGCCGCACAGAAACCGGTCGAATACTGATAGACATAGAACGGCCGATAGAAGTGCGGGATCCTCGCCCACTCGAGTGCGATGTACTGATCCACTTCCATTTCGGGGCCAAAATACGCTTCATTCAATTCTTTATAGATATCGTTGAGCACCGGTGCGGTTAAGGACTCGCCTTCGGCGACCTTGTTGTGCGTGATTTTCTCAAATTCAGCGAACATCGTCTGGCGGTAGAGGGTGCTCTTGAAGCTTTCCATGTAGTGATTCAGAATGAACTTACGCGTTTCGGGATCGGTCGTGGTCTCCAGGAGATAATGGGTCAGGAGCGCTTCGTTACAGGTCGAGGCCACCTCCGCCACGAAGATCTTATAATCCGCCGTCTGATACGGCTGATGCTTATTGCTGTAATAGCTGTGGATCGAGTGGCCCATCTCATGGATCAGGGTGAAGACATCGTTCAGCTCGCCGGTATAGTTGAGCAGCATATAGGGGTAGGAATCATAGCTGCCGGTGGAGTAGGCGCCGCTACGTTTGCCTTTGTTGGGATAGATATCCATCCAGCGCTCAGTGAAAGACCGCTCCACCACTTCGGAGTAGTCGTCCCCGAGGGGTTTGACGGCTTCTAAGACCAGGGCTTTGGCCTCATCGAAACTGTATTTCTTGTCGTAGTCCTTCACCAGAGACGCGTAGACATCATAGAAATGCAGCTGATCGACGCCGAGGAGCTTCTTGCGGAGCGCGACATAACGGTGCATGGTCGACAGGTGCTCGTGAACGGTGTCGAGGAGATTGTCGTAGATCTGCTCGTCGACATTGGAATCGAAGAGGTACATCGCGCGGCTGGAAGGGAAATTGCGGACTTTGCTCAGGAAACGCGCCGACTTCAGATTCGACTGGAAGAGCGAAGCGATGGTGTTCTCATGCTCCTGGAAGCTGGTGTAGTAGTTGCGATAGACCTTCTCTCTGAGCTCTCTGTCCTCGGACATCTGGAGCGGCACGAAAGTCGCATTGGTGATCTGGACGCGCTCGCCCTTATGTTCCACCGGCTCGAACTTGAGATCGGCATTGTTCAAGAGATTGTAAGCAGTAG
>CAZJTS010000322.1:0-2086 GCA_964548975.1 uncultured Fastidiosipila sp. | reverse complement strand
CCTCCTATGCACATCAGGGAAAAATTGCAAAAGCCAAATTTTACTGAAGTGCATTGGAAATCAATCCGGAATCACACACAACCTGTAAAAGTAGTGCTGTTCTAGCAGTTATCCAATGCACCCTGGGAAAATTCGGTTCCAAGATCCGACTACCATTTTTTCCTAACTTGCAAATGATTCGGCAGTGCAAAAACCTACCTCACCTTCCGCCGCTGCACGTAAATCCCCACGGTAGCCAGCAAGCCGATCGCCAGGAGGATGATGAGATCGTCGGTGAGTGAGACATTCATTATCTGTACCCGCCGGATGAGGTCGCCGGGGGAGGTCTTATACACCAGAGAGACGACGGTGTCCGCCGTCAGCATGGCGCCGGTGATGGCGGTGGCGATGATGGTGAACTGGGGCTCCAGCAGCACGGCGATGAGGCCGACCGCGACCGCGATGACGATGATCAATAGGTCGGGGTAGCCGGGCCAGAAGATGCCGAGCAGATAGTTGCCGAGGAAGATGCCGCCGATAATCCCGCCGACGAAGAAGCAGGCTTTATAGGCCAAAGACAGGAGGAAGGCGCCGGCCAAAGCCAGAAGCGCGACGACGATCCAGCCGACCGTTTCGCTGACGGGGATTTCTTCGACCAGCCTAAGCCCGGCGACGGTGCCGCCGGCAAGACCGGCGAGGCCGAGCCAGAGGCGGATGATTTTTTTGCCCCAGAAGAGCAGGACGACGCCCAGGACGAGGGTGCCGATCAGCCAGGCTTCCGCGGGAATTTCTATGGATTTCAGTTCAGAAAGTCCATCCAGTAACTCAGACATAAATCACTCCTAAATGTGTAAGGCAAGGCCATAGATGCTTGACGTTTCGCATGCCCGATATTATAACAAAGCTCAGCTAAATGCGTTATAATACAGAAATTAAAGGGAGTAGTCATCCGTAGCCCTGAGAGGGCTATACCGAATGCCGGAGGAAACTAATGCTCAGGCAGAGTAGTGCCGATCGGAATACCCCGACGAAGGGGGCCTCCGAAATGTCCATAGATCAGATGATTCCCGAGCTTGCCCGGGAGGACATTGTTGAACAACTGCTGATTGAATACAAGGCCACGCCTCATCCTGAGCTCATGCTTTATTTCTATGAAGTGACCCCGACCTATTGGCAGTGCGCCTGCGGCCAGCAGCATGCTCACGAACACGTGTTTTGCGGTAACTGCGGCGTGGCCCGTAAATGGCTCCGTGACCATACGTCCACGAGCTATTTGGCCTCGAAGATTATGGAACGCAAAGGCAAGGATTCGGTCCGATGGCTTAGCCGCAATACAGAACGGGTACCGGTGATCAGTGATGAGTTCTTGCGCCTCCATGCCGTGCGCGTGGATGCACCCGAAGAAGTCGCCCTGACCAGACTGGCCGGCTACGAGGGGAACCGTCTGGGCAAACTCCTACAATATATGGGTCGCTACGGGACCTGGAGACGCCGCTCTCTTTTGGCCGCGGTTTGCCTGCTGATGGCAATTGTTTTGGCCTGGATACTGACGAGAGTGCCGGCACTGGTGAATTGAAGCATCGACTAGTTAACTAGAGGAAAATACATGAAGTGCAGGAATTGTCACAAAGAATATGAAAGCCATCTGAACTACTGCCCCTACTGTGGGGAGTCTTCGGATACGGCTCTGGCGCAGCGCTCCGACCCGTCTGAGCGGAGTGAGAATGCCGTCAGGCGTGTCAGGCTCCAGCTGCCGGATGAGCTCTTTACTGATGCTGAGCCGGAGGCGCCCGCAGCTAAGCCTTCACCGAAGCCCCTGAAACCGGTAGCGAAACCTGTCCAAAAAGCACCAGCGGAAGACCAGACCAAGCGCTTTTCTGCGGCCGAAATGCAGGAAATCCAACAGGCGGAGAAACCTGAAGCGAAAGTCAAACCGCTCGCCGACCCGCCCACCCCGAAGGCCAAACCGCTCAGCACGCCGGTGCCCCCCATGGTAGAGACGCCGGAATCTCGTGAATACACAGAACAAACCCCCGCCGTCCCGCTCGAAGCTCGAGTTGAACAGGCGAAGAAAGCGATTGTCGATTTCTTCCTGAAGATCGGCGGC
>CAZJTS010000321.1:0-2094 GCA_964548975.1 uncultured Fastidiosipila sp. | reverse complement strand
TTCCATCTCATCTGGGGCGTCATACAAATGCTGCTGAAGCTCATAATCACCTGCCTGAATGGTCTCCAGCGTCCTTACACCACGCACCCGCCATTGCTGGCCAACGGACGGCTTGATAGGCAGGGACTGGTTTTCGCATCGGATGCTAACGATGTATTTGCCCGAGTTGATTTTGTAACTGTCGGCTTTAAGGGGAATGCCCGTGAAGATCGCGTATTTATAGCCGTTGTGTTGGCAGCTGGTGACACGGAAATACTCTTCATGCATCGGGCGCGACTCCGAACTCTGTGAGGACTTCAGACAGTTCACCGTAACGCTTTAGCTTGGCTTCGAGGGTTGCCACCCGGGCCTTCAGCTCAATGTTTTCCTGCTCCAGCACTGAGAGCCTTCTTGATTCCATGGCTCTTTGGTTGACACTAGGGTCGTAGCGCTTCGGTTCTGACCGCTGGGCCTGGGCGGTTTCGGTCAGTTCTGGCAGAACACCCCGATCACGCAGGTTCTGCTCCAGATTGTCCAGCGCCGTTTTGATGGCCGGATTCTGGCGCAACGCGCTCTTTCCGATGCCTATGGCTTTGGCTACTTCGCCACGGTTTAGCTGGCCTCGAAAGATGATCTGCTTAAAATCGTCATCCGTTTGGGTGGCCGCCCAGCTCTGGAAGGCACTCAGGTTCTGACGTGCTCTTTCCTGACCATTACTCATCAATTTCCCCCAGGATCTTCTTGAGTCCGGTCAGGAAGCCACGAGGCAGGATTTCCATGCCATACTCATCCTTCACCTGACCCAATTTGTTCGCCTGGAACCCGAGCTTTTCGAGCCACTCATCGGTGCAGACGGTTTGCAGGGCTTTAATCTCGTTGTCAGAGCAGATTCCCTTCAATGAGGGCAGCAGTTCCACACTGGCGTCTGACTGGGGTTCACTGTAAGCCGTAGGGCGCTTGTCGATGACGATCTGGGTTTGGTTCTTGAGCATGTTGGCTTCGCTTCTGTAGCGATCCCGCTCACGGATGATTTGTCCGAAAAGGGCTCGCACAGCCGTATCATCAATCCGCTCAAGCAGCTGATGGTCCTGAGTTGATCTCTTGGCAGGCCCTGCCGGTGGCTTTTTGGTAGTGGTCTTCGCCTTAGCGGCCCACGCTTCAATCAGGTCCCGATAATGCTTGTTCGCAGTGGCACGGATCGACTGATAGCCAACGCCGCCATTTTCCCCTGAGACTCGGCCTATGGTGGTAATAGAGAAGTCCCGGGCACCGGATTCGTAGTAGTCTTTCAGGGTCTGATTGAGCGTATCCAGAGACGATTGCGTTTTAGCGGTTTTTCCGTTCTTGAGGGACTCCAGAACCGCATCGATGTCGATGTTCATTCTTCTACCTCCAGGGCGGGAATCCGCTCCACGGATTCAATAGGCAAGCTGATTGGGGCTATCTTCTTCACGGCATCAAACCCGGATCTCAGCAGCCGATCATCTTTGAGGAACTCCTGCGCCTCGATGTAATTGGACGCGATCCGGTAGCCCTCCAGCCTATCCTCGGGGGCCGCGATAATGGCCATCTTGCGCATCAGCGCGTTACCCGCAATCAACTGGGTTTGTTCGTCCATTTCAAGGAAAACGGGCTTGTACCCGGAACGGGCCATCATGCGGCTCAAGGCGTTGGTACGCTTGGCGATCGCGGGCGTCTTGCGCAGATCATCATGCAGATCGGGATGGAACTCAGCGTCTTCGCACAACAGCGCCAGGTGCAGCAACTCCGAGTCGGTTTCGACGAACTTCATACTATATTTGAGGTCTTCATCAGAGCCGACCGCGATCAGCTTTTGCCCGTCGTCGTCCTCTTCACGCCCATTCTCAATCTGGATCACCCGATTGATCAGGTTGAAAATGGCGATGTAATCTTTGGCGTACTCATCCGCCTCCACCCTCTGCTTCTCGTAGCGGCGTTCTAAGGCCTGAATCTCGTTGTGCTTGAGAAACACGGCACCGGCTTCCTCAGCGATGAACAGCTCATCCTTCAGCGCTTCTAGCCGACCCTCTAGCTCAACCGACAGCTCGGCGGCCTGGTGTGCCTTGTAGCTCACCTGGTTGAACGCCGAATTGA
>CAZJTS010000320.1:0-2122 GCA_964548975.1 uncultured Fastidiosipila sp. | reverse complement strand
CCCATCTGTTGAGCCATTGTGTAAGAGGAAACAGCCACAGGGGATGCAAACAAGGCAAGATAGGCGATCAGGACCTCACCGCGGAAGCCCAAGAGAATCGCTCCACCGAGTGCCAGAACGGGAACGATGAGCAGGCGCGCGCTGACGCCTGCAAAGAGTTGCGGAATATAGTCACCGGTGCGGCGGAAATTGAATTGGCCGCCCAGGACGATTAAAGCAAGCGGTGTTGCAACCGCGCCCATAGAACGGAAGGGACCATTGAGCCAGGTTGGGATGGTGAGTTCGAACGCTTTGGCCAGAATTCCCAATACTGCTGCGATGATCAGAGGGTTGGTAACGATGCCGCGAAGAACCTTGCTCAAGTTGGTTTTCCCCTCACCGTAGTACTGCAGAATTACCACAGCCAGAATGTTAAACAGGGGAATCATGACCGCGATCAAAATCTCCGTGATACCGGTACCGCGCCCCTGCAAAAGCAGGAGACTTAGAGGCATGCCAAACAGGACGAAGTTGCTGCGGAAAGTGTTTTGGATCAGGATTCCACGGCGCTCTCTGCTTGGCTCAAGCCGGGCGAAAACAAACCAGGCCAGCGCGAAAATTGCCAACGTGAATGCAACGGCATAGAGCATAACCGGACCTGGATTCACATCCCCTGGCTCAGAGGCATAAATATTGTTAAAGATGCTGAGCGGCAGGAAGATCTTAAAGACCAAGGTGTTGACTTGTTTCATAGCCGACTGGTCCAGAACTTTGGCTTTGCGAACGCCTACCCCGACTAGCATGTATAGAAACATCGGGAAAACGGTTGCAAACGAGAGCAGCAAATTATTCATCTATTAGGCCTTTCATCATTGCCGGGCATCGCAGCTTCACGACGGGCAAGTTTTGAGCCACACGGTGGTGGCTCAATATCGTTTCTATCAATTGTGATTGTTCTGTAGCTTACGATCTAGAATGCCCAGGTTCCGCCGCGGAAGATTGGCACTAGTGTACCATCAGCTTTTTCACCGTCAATGTCAAGATCTGCTGTACCAATCATGAAGTCGACGTGAATCATCGATTCGTTCAGTCCCATCGCCACCAGCTCCTCACGAGTGTATTGGTCGTAGTCTTTGACCAGGTTCGTAAAACCGCGCCCGACGGCCAAATGGCAGCAGGCATTCTCATCGTAGAGTGTATTCCAGAAGAGGTAGCCCTTCTGGTTCACCGGGGATTCAAAAGGTACCAGAGCAAGCTCGCCTAAGTAGGCAGCCCCTTCGTCCATGGTCAGCATGGTACCCAGGAGTTCTTCACCCTGTTCGGCACCCCAGCGTACGGCTTTGCCCGCCTCGAACTCGATCCAGAACTTGTCGATCAGCTGACCCTGGTAGGACAAAGGCTTACTGGCCACGACTTTGCCTTCCGCATCTCCGCGCATTGGCGTGGTGAAAATCTCCTCAGTCGGGATATTCGGCTGAAAAAAGACCTTCGTCTCTTTCAGCTCTTCCCCGCCGCCTGCCCAGAGAACCTGCGGAAGAAGGCCCGCGCTGAAATCAGTCCCATTCGCGGATCGATAGTGAATCTTGCTGAAGGTGTGGTCATTGAGCCACTTCATGCGGGCTTCAAATGACTCGTTATGACGCTGCCAGGTCTCGAGCGGATCTTCTTCGAGGCTCACGAGGGAAGTGTCGAAGATCGCGGCCCACAAATTATCCACGGCCTCCGCCTCACTCAAGTCAGGGAAGATTTTCTTCGCCCAGGCCACCGACGGAGCGCCGGCGATCACCCACTGATACTTATTCTCCATGGCATCATGGTAGGGCTTCAGCACAGGATACTGGCGGCGGCTCACTTCGCTGAGCTTGGCTTGATCCATGCCCTTGAGGCCGTCAGGGTCCGCAGATGTAATAAAGATGCGGGCCGGGAGCGTTTCGGCTGAATACTTCAAGCGCTCTTCTTCCCACTTCTTGACGGTCGCCAGCTCGTCCGTGCTCTGATACTCATAGGCAAGCTTCGTGATCGCCTGATCTTCCCAATCCACACGTACCCAAGAAGCTCCGGCTTCGTAAGCTTCTTTCACCAGCATACGGCCAAAATCCGCAAGCTCCGGACTGATCCGAATCGTGACACCCTGGCCGGCCTG
>CAZJTS010000319.1:0-2152 GCA_964548975.1 uncultured Fastidiosipila sp. | reverse complement strand
CAAAAATCGTATCCGAGCCCAGAAAATACTCCGGCTCCGTCAGGCAGGAGAGGGCATCGGCGCCGGCAGCCTCGTATGAAGCGGCAATATCCAAATAAGGAAAATCTTCAGAAATCACGCCCTTGGAAGGGCTCGCTTTCTTCAATTCACAGATGAACGACAAACCCGACCGAGCAAGCGCAGCAGTGAAACGATCCCCAGCCGGCCCCAGGGCTTCGCAGCGCGCCCGCACATTATCGGGCGAAACCCGGGCTTTGGCCAAGGCTACCCGCCGCCGGGTACTATCCGCAATACGATCCAGAATCGTCATACTTCACCTGAGCGTGTAATGAAGCGCTCAAGCACATTCAGCGCCTTCTGATTATCCACCAGTTCGCCCGCGTAAGCGACCCCGTCGCGGATGGAGTCCGCCTGGCCGGCGACATAGAGCGCCGCCCCCGCATTGAGCTGAACCGCGTCGCGTCTGGCGCCGCGTTCACCTTCAAGAATCGCGCGGGTGATCGCCGCGTTCTCTTCCGGACTTCCGCCCAGCAGGGCTTCCTTGGGACTCATGCTGATCCCGAAATCCTCGGGCCTCACCACGAAAGTTCGGTAATAGCCGTCCTTCAGCTCGCACACGGTGGTCGGCGCCGAGATCGAGAGCTCGTCCAGCTTGTCCTGTCCGTACACGACCAGACCCCGGCGCATGCCGAGGGTGCTCAGGACTTTGGCCAAAGGCTCGACCAGGTACTCATCGTAGACGCCGAGGAGCATCATGTTCGGGCGGGCGGGATTCGTCAGCGGCCCCAGAATGTTGAAAACGGTGCGGAAACCGAGCTCGCGCCGGATCTGGCCGACGTACTTCATCGAGCGATGGTAGTGCTGCGCAAAAATGAAACAAATGCCCGGATCCTCCAGCAGGCGGAGGCAATCCTCGGGACTCTGCTGGAGCGTGACGCCCAGCGCCTCCAGGCAATCCGCCGTTCCGGAGCGCGAGGAGGCCGCGCGATTGCCGTGTTTGGCCACCTTCACGCCGGCCGCTGCGATAATCATGGCCGCGGTGGTCGAGATATTGAAACTGTTCGAACCATCGCCGCCCGTGCCCACGATGTCCAAGACGTCAAAATCCGGATGGGGCACCGCCGTCGCATGCTCCAGCATCGCCGCCGCACAACCGGAAATTTCGTCTATGGTCTCGGCCTTCGCGCTCTTCGTCGACAGCGCGGTCAGGAGCGCGGCATTCTGAATCGCCGAACTCTCGCCCCGCATAATCTCGTTCATGACCGTATAGGCCTCGTCGTAGGTGAGGTCACCCTTATTCACCAGCTTTACAATTGCTTCTTTAATCATAATTTCGTCCTTTGTGTGATCTTGATGAAGTTGGCCAAAATCGCCTGTCCGTCCGGCGTCATGATCGACTCGGGATGGAACTGGACCCCGTAGATGGGCCTTTCGCGATGCTCGACAGCCATAATCTCATCGTCTGTGCGTGCTGTGACGGCCAAAGTCGCCGGCAACGTCGCCTCCTCCAGTGCCAGCGAATGATAACGCGCCACGGTGATTTCTGAGGGCAGATCGCGGAAGAGAGGGGAGCTGTTCTCGATTTTGGCCAAAGACTGCTTCCCGTGAAACAATGTCTGCGCGTGGCCGATCGTGCCGCCGAAAGCCATGCAGATCGCCTGATGGCCCAGGCAGACGCCCAGCACCGGGCTCACGCATACAGTTGAGCGGAGCAAATCCAACATGATGCCCGCATCCTCTGGCCGCCCCGGACCGGGTGAGAGAATGATGCCTTCAGGTTTCAGGGCTGCGATCTCCTCCACCGTGATCCGGTCGTTTCGCACGACCTGAAGATCCGGGTAGAGGGTGCCGACCATCTGGTAGAGGTTGTAAACGAAGCTGTCATAGTTATCTAGGATCAAAATCATGTGAGTGCCTCCGCCTGTTTCAGCGCCGCCACGACCGCCGCGGCTTTGTTCACCGTTTCCGTATATTCTGTCTCCGGCACCGAATCCGCGACGATCCCGCCGCCACTTCTGACATAGACCTTTTCGCCCAGTTTATAGGCGAGGCGGATCGCGATGCAGAGGTCGAGATTGCCTGTAAAATCAATATACCCGATCGCACCGCCATAAATCCCGCGCCGATTCTGCTCCAGCTCCGCAATGATTTC
>CAZJTS010000318.1:0-2162 GCA_964548975.1 uncultured Fastidiosipila sp. | reverse complement strand
AAGCAGTCCGCAAATCCCCGGATCGCCCTGGAAGTCGGTCTGATCCAACTTCTGGACCAGACGAAAATCGTTCAGCAAGATGAGGTTGAGGCGTTGGTGCCGAAGCCGGCGAAGCCTGAGGCGGCGAAGCCTGAGGTGGTGGCTGAACCTGAGAAAGAGCCGGAGCCGGTCGAAGAACCTGAAGAGGAACCTGTCGAAGAGCCCGAACCCGAAACACCCCCTCTCCCAGATGCCCCACCTTCCGAGGATGTGTCGCCCGAGCCGGCAACTTTGGCCGAGCCGGAAAGCTTCCCCATCAATTTCGGCAGCAAATCAGCGGATCTGCTCTTCGACCTGGGCCGGGACCCCGCGCCCGTAGCGGAGAAAACTGAACCCCCGAAACCTGAGCCACAAGCCGAGCCCGAACCTAAGCCTGAACCCAAACCCCAGGCAGACTTCAATGTCGACCTGGTCTGGAAGAAATTCATCCAGGAATATAGCTTGCTCGAGCCGCTTTTTGCCATCCTGGTCCAGAACTATCCGCACTATCTGGAGGGCAATACTTTCATCATCGACGTGCCCCAGGAGCACCATACGACCTATGATACAATGAGTTCCAGAAAATACCTCTCGGTGATCGAGCAGGCGTTTCGCAAGGCTCGTCCGGAAGGCGAATGGCTGATTGATGTGCGCCTGAACGGCAAGGACCGAAATGCTTTGGCGCAGGATACCGAACCCGAGTGGGTGAAAAAGATGAAACGGGCTACAGAGCGTCTGGATATCCCGTACGAAAGTGAGGAATAAATATGGCAAAACGAGGTGGATTCCCCGGTGGCCGCGGCGGCGGCGGTTTCGGCGGCGGCAATATGCAGCAGCTCATGCAGCAGGCACAGAAGATGCAGCAGGAGATGGCCAAAGCCCAGGAAGAGATCGCAGCTATGGAGGTCGAGTACTCTGCGGGCGGCGGTATGGTGACGGCCAAAATCACCGGTGAGCACAAACTGGTTTCACTGACGATCGATCCCGATGCGGTCGACCCTGAAGATGTCGAAATGCTCCAGGATATGATCGTCGCCGCAGTCAATGGCGCGCAGGAACAACTGGCGGAAGTCAGCGAGGCAAAAATGGGCCGCTTCTCAGGGATGGCCGGAGGTCTGGGCTTCTAATGGCCAGATACGTCTCCAGCATAGCCAAGCTCATTTCCCGGCTGGGTAATCTGCCGGGTATCGGCCCGAAAACCGCACAGCGCCTCGCCTTTCATATTCTCAATATGGATAAGCAGGATGCCTTGGCTTTGGCCGAATCAATTATTGAATCCAAGGAGAATGTCCACCTCTGCCGGGACTGTTGCGACCTGACAGACCGCGAGGTGTGCACGATCTGTTCGGACGATCAGCGCGACCCGACGCTGATCTGTGTTGTGGAGAGCCCGTCGGACGTCATTGCGATGGAGAAAACCAGGGAGTATAAAGGCCTGTACCACGTGCTTCACGGCGCCATCTCCCCGATGGAGAACATCGGTCCTGAAGATATTCATCTCCGAGATCTCCTGACCCGACTGCAGACCCACCCCGAAGTGGCGGAGCTGATCCTGGCAAATAACGCCACCGTGGAAGGCGAGGCGACAGCGAATTACATCGCGCGGCTGGTTAAGCCGTCGGGGATCAAGTGCTCTAGAATTGCCAGCGGTATTCCTTTCGGTTCAAGCTTGGAATATGCCGATGAAGTGACGCTGGGTCGGGCGATCGAGCGACGTGTGGAGCTCTGAGCGAGCTTAACGATATTGTCCGATTCCGAGACGGGGAGGATAGCCTATGTGGGACACAATAGTTCAGGCGCTGGATGATCTGAACATCTGGTCTATCCTCGTGCGGTCACTGCTGGCCGTCCTGATCGGCGGAGCGCTGGGTATCGAACGCCGTTTCAAGAACCGCGCAGCCGGCTTTCGCACTTACATTCTGGTCTGTCTGGGGTCTACATTAACTGCGATGACCGGCATTTTTTTCGCCGGTCTTTATAACATGCCCGACCCCACGCGTATTGCGGCGCAGGTTATTTCGGGGATCGGTTTTCTCGGAGCCGGAACGATTATTATCACACGCGAACGCAAAGTCGAGGGCCTGACCACGGCCTCCGGGCTGTGGGTCGTTGCCGCCATCGGTGGAACCCTTGCTCATCTAACA
>CAZJTS010000317.1:0-2162 GCA_964548975.1 uncultured Fastidiosipila sp. | reverse complement strand
TGACGGAAAACAGGAAAACGATTCCTATAATCCATATATTCCCTGCTCCGCAGCGGATTCCGGTGACTGTGTACCTTCTTCATTCAATAAATAGTCAAGTGAAACATGAAAAATTTTGCTCATACGAACAATCTTTTCTATTTCCGGATAGCCATTGTCTGTTTCCCATAGTTAAGGATATGGATGCAAGTTAATCAATTTTGCCGATAAATCGGTAGTAAATCTCAATCTCCTGATCTCGCATCCCATCCGCACCTTTAGTAGCCTCATGAATCACAATCTTCTCAATCAGGGTATTGAGAAGTTCAGCGGTCAGTTCTGTGGGATTGGCGTACTGCTTGATGAGAGCGACCCACTTTTCGGCATTCAGGGCAGTTTGCTGCTCTGCGGACATCTCCGCTTGCAAGCGGCTGATCTTTTCCTCCAGCTCCAGCTGTTCTGCCTGGTACTTTTTGGTCAGCAGATTGAAGTTATACTCGGTGATGCGTCCGGCAGACCAGTCCTCATACATTCGGACGAATTTTCCATCCACTTCTGCCTTGCGCTTTTCTGCCCGTTTCAGTTCGGATTCCTGACGTTTGGCGGCGGTCATGCGTTCCCGGTCACCGTTTTTCAAAATCTGCTGCAAGAGTTTTTCTTCGCTCAGCTGCGCCCGATGGGACCAATACTGGATTCTGGACAGCACATAGACATAGAGCGTGTCATAGCGGATATAATGCGCCGAACATTGTGTACCCATCTGTCCGTATTGGCTGCAAGTGAAGTGGCTGTACGGCGTTTTGTTCTGCCGGTTTGTGCCGAAGCGCATAGACCAGCCACAATCTGCACACTTTACAAGCCCAGCGAAAATCTGCGTTGTGGCATCCTTCTGCTGACGCCTGCGGCTGGCAATCTGCTTTTGCACCTGCTCAAACACATCCCGGCTGATGATCGCCTCATGGGTATTTTCCACCCGAATCCATTCTTCTTTCGGCTTGCGCACCTTTTTCTTGTTTTTATAAGAGATGTTGGTCTGCTTATTGTGTACGCTGTTGCCGATATAGGTTTCATCTTGCAGGATACTTTTGACCTGAGCAATCGTCCAAGCATACGATTTTTCTTCCGGCGAATGGGCGTAGATATTGGCAAAGGTTCCGTACCGCTGATAATTGAGCCAGCCCGCAGTCGGGACTTTCTCTGCAATCAGGGTCTTGGTGATCTTCGCCGCCCCTGCTCCATGAAACGCAAGGTCAAAGATTTTCTCGATGATCCAGCGGGTTTCTTCGTCTATGGCCAAAGTGTTTTTGACTTTGGGATGGCGGATGTATCCCAGCGGCGCATAGGCAAAAGTGCGTTCTCCGGCAGCAAATTTGGCACGGAGCGCCGTTTTCACCTTGCGGCTGGTATCCTTTGCAAACCATTCGTTGAAAAGGTTCTTGAACGGCACAAAATCCGAAAGTCCTTTTTCGGTGTCCTCATTTTCGGCCACAGCGATGTATCGAATCTGCTTTTCCGGGAACACAAATTCCAGATAGTAGTCCATCATTACGTGTTCACGGCCAAAGCGACTGAGGTCTTTGGTAATGATGCAGTTGACCTTTCCGGCCTCCACATCATCCATCATCCGCTGAAAGCTGGGACGCTCGAAGTTTGTTCCACTCCATCCGTCATCGACATACTCGCCATACACCGAAAGGCCATGTTCCTTTGCGTACTGCTGCAAAATAGTGCGCTGGGTCTCGATACTCACGCTGTCGCCATAGTTTTCGTCGTCACGGCTGAGACGCATATAGAGTGCGGTATTGTAAGGTTGTTTCACGGTAAAAATCCTCCTTCTAATCGAAACAACCCACGCTTACAATACTTCTGCTTTTATTATACCGTAAGCGTGGGTGTGGTTCAACGACATTTTGTTGTGGGTTTATCCAGCGTTGCGGGCGGCATACTGGATCACATTTTCAATCAGCTTGTCCATGGGTTTGCCTGCCTGGGAGAAATGCTCGGATACCCGAATCCTGGTATTGCCGCAGTAAAAATATTGAATGCCATCCGGCTCTGTGACATAGACCGAGGTGTTTTCCAGTGTCGGTTCGGGTTCATGCTCCCAGCTGTGCCATTCTTCCAGGGTTTCCAAGGGCGGCTCAAAAATCGGTTCAAAGCAGGATTCAATGTCGATATAACCA
>CAZJTS010000316.1:624-2163 GCA_964548975.1 uncultured Fastidiosipila sp. | reverse complement strand
CGGCCCCCTCCCGAACTGGGCAAACTTCCTTTAGATCAGCTAACACTTTCCATATCGAAAGCAGAATGCAGCAGCAGCTGTCTCCTCCGAGACCACCCAATGCAAAAGAGCTGCCTCCATATGGGGCAGCTCCTTTTGGTGCGCATGCGGTGTGAGCGTCCACTCGATGTTGAACGAGCCGTGAGCGTCCACTCGATGTTGAACGAGCCGTGAGCGTCCACTCGACGATCAATGAGAAGTGAGCGCCCACTCAACGATGGATGAACGAGCCGTGAGCGTCCACTCGATGATCATCGAGCTGTGTGCGTTTACTCGACGATCAAGAGGCGATGATATTTCTTTTTCCCGCGGCGCAGGATGATCTCGCCGTTGGGGGCGTCTTTGGCATCGAGTGTGTAGTAAACATCACTGATTGAAGTATCATTCACGGTGACGCCGCCTTGCTGGACCATGCGGCGGCCTTCGCTTTTGGAAGGGACTAGGCCGGTTTCGAGCAAAATATCAAGCAGGGACAAGCCGGCGGCCAGGGCCTCGGCAGTGACCTCGGTGGTTACCATGTCATCGGAGCGGCCGCCTTGCTCGAAAATCTCGATGGCTTGACGTTCGGCGGCTTTGGCCTTGGCTTCGCCGTGCACAATCGTCGTGATTTCCAGAGCCAGACGCTTCTTGGCCTCGTTGATGGCCTGGTCTTCAAGGGCAGCATAGGCTTCGATCTCTTCCAGGGGGACGAAGGTTAGGAGCTTGAGGCAATTGATGACGTCGGCATCGGCAACGTTGCGCCAGTACTGGTAGAAGTCGTAGACGGAGAATTTCTCTTCGTCCAGCCAGACTGCGCCGCGGGCTGTTTTGCCCATCTTGTTGCCCTCGCTGTTCAGGAGAAGGTTCGTGGTCAAGCCCTGCGCATCGTTCTTGCCGGTCTTACGGCGGATGAGTTCTACTCCGGCAATGATGTTCGACCATTGATCGTTGCCGCCGAGCTGGAGCTTGCAGTCGTAATCGAGGTAGAGTCTGTAGAAGTCGTAGGCTTGCATAATCATGTAGTTGAATTCGAGGAAGGTCAGGCCGCTTTCCATGCGAATCTTGTACGCTTCTGCGTTTAGCATGCGGTTCACGGAGAAGTGTGCCCCGACGTCGCGGAGAAAATCGACATAATTCAGGTTGAGCAGCCAGTCGGCGTTGTCGACAATAAAGGCTTTGCCCGGAGAAAAGTCGACCAGGATACTCATCTGCTTGCGGAAACGGTTGACATTGTTCTGTACGGTCTCGCGCGTCATGACAGTGCGCAGGTCTGAGCGGCCGGATGGATCACCGATCATGCCGGTGCCACCGCCCAAGAGCGCGATCGGGACGTGACCTGCCCTCTGCAGGTGAGCGAGGATCATCATCTGGATAAAGTGACCGACGTGCAGGCTGTCTGCCGTGGGGTCAAAACCGATGTAGAATCGCACGCCGGGCTTACTGAGCATTTCTCTGACCGCTTCGAGGTCGGTGCTCTGCGCAAGATAGCCTCTGGCAGCCAGGGTATCTACAACATTCGGC
>CAZJTS010000316.1:0-614 GCA_964548975.1 uncultured Fastidiosipila sp. | reverse complement strand
GCGTCATTAGTCATATGGAATCCTCCTCTACAGCTTGTACTGCTAATATTCTGGTGATTTTAGCGAATCTCTGCATAGGTGTCAAAGACCGGGGCGGAATGTTCCTCCTGAAGCAGGTGATACAAGCGTTCGCCGGTCAGAGCGAGTGTCTGTTGGGCCCTAGCGCTGGCCAAAGCCGTGCCCGGCACTTCCAGAAGATCTGAATTCTTGTCGATACGGGGCAGTGTGGCCAATTTACGCATCAGTCTCAGCAGATAGCGCCCGTGCTTGTCACAGCCGCACACGCGGATGAAAGCTGGGCCGTCGGCCTGAATCTGTTCCCAAAGCTCTTGACGCAGACCCAGCTGCCACGAGAGGACAGCTCTCTGCAGGCGGGTCTGCGCATAGTAGCGCGTGCGGGCCAAAGCCCAGAAATCTGCCTCGGCGGCGGAGCCCAGGTTGCCTAAGGTCTCAGCCGCCTGCAGCAGTCGCGCAGCCAGTCCCTCCTCGAAGTAGCGCAAGGGCAGGAGTTCATCGGGTGAGCGGGCGAGACGACTTGCTATGGACGTTAGAGTGCTTGTCTTTAACACGACAAGCGGGTGGCTGAGCAGGGCGGACAAGGTGTAGGACGGAAC
>CAZJTS010000315.1:0-2202 GCA_964548975.1 uncultured Fastidiosipila sp. | reverse complement strand
CGGTCAGTACGAGTTCTGAAGGTTATCGGAGCGCTTGTGTGCTGCTTCGTGGCACTAATTCGGAGCTCGCTGCGCCACTGGACGATCCTTTACAGACCGCGGTCAACAAGTGGCTGATCCTCCATCCTGATGTGGACGGCGACCCCGCTGCCTTGAGGCGGATTACGGGTCCGAACCCGGAAGTAGATCTCGAAACGGCCGCCCGGGCTGCTGAGGAACTGTCATGAGTGTGGAACTGCCGACCATCAAGGACATCGCCGATCGGGCGAATGTCTCCATCGCCACCGTCTCCCGGGTGCTGAACCGCAAGGGGCGCTACTCTAAGGAAACCGAAGACCGGGTCCTGAGAACTGTGGAAGAGATGAAGTATGTCAAGAACGTGGCCGCACAGCAGCTCAAGACACGCAGGACGAACTATATCGGCATCCTGGTGCCGGATATTACCAATGAATTCTTCGCCAAGGCCATACAGGTGATCCAGCTGGATCTCCTGCGCCAGGGCTATACGTCCTTTATCTGTAATACGAATGAAGACGTCCAGCTGGAACGCATGCAGCTGGATATGCTGAAGGAGCAGAATGCCGCCGGGATTATTTACGTCTCGGGGACGTTGCCCTGGGAAGACGAGCTGGGCAAAGTGCCGCTGGTTTTCATTGACCGTAAACCCCTCCAGCAGACCGAGCGCCAGGTGTCGCTGGTGGAATCGGATAACCGGGAAGGGTCGAAACTTGCCGCCGCTAAGTTCTTTGAGCAGGGTAGCAAAAAGCTTGCAGTGCTGAGTCCCGGCAGCGGCTTGTCGTCTCATACAATTCGGCGGGAAGCCTTTGTCGAGGAGATCGAGGCGCTCGGCTTGAATTATGACCCGGCCTTGAACCTCACGGTCCCCCAGGTGAGCTACGAAGAGGCGCGGAATACCGTCGCCCAGGCGCTACGGGACGGTTTGAATTTCGATGCTTTGTATTGCACATCCGACTGGTTGGCGATCGGGGCGCTCGATGCGCTGGTGGAAGCCGGCAGGCAAGTGCCCGAGGAGGTCAGTGTGATCGGCTTCGACGATATCTCGATGGCCCGGCTGCGCGATCTGCCCCTGACCACCATTCGCCAGGACGTGACGGCCATGGCACAGAAATCGGTTGAGATTTTATTGGCACTCATTGAGAATCCTCGCATGCACCCGACCCACGAAGTCATCCCCGTGGAGCTGATCGAGCGGGCCACGACCCGCCCAAACTAGCTTTATGAACAGCTGGCAGGCGGACCATTATTACCATGCTTCCGATATTCTGGACCCTGAGATCCAGATCTACTATGAAGCCGGTAAAGACATTCTGGACGAACAGCTGCCGCATAGCCATGATTTTTTCGAACTTTTTCTCATTCTCGAAGGGCGCTGTGACCACCTGGTGAACAGCCGGGTGAAAAGCCTCGTCGCAGGTGATCTCGTATTTATCCGGGACAGCGACATTCACGCCTACCGACCTGTTGACGATGCGCCTTGTATTTATGTGAATTTAGCCTTTAGCCGTGAACTTATGGATCACCTCCATCATTTACTGGGGGTGGATGCCCTGGGGCCCCTGCTCTCCGCAGAGGAACCGCCGGTCTATCACTTTGACCCCACGACCCGGGAGCAGGTGCGCATTCGCCTGGAGCGGGTCTTCGGCTTTGTCCGGCAGGAAGCAATGGTCGTAAGAGCGCAAGGCGCCGCCCTGATCGCCCAATTCCTCGCCCGCTATCTCGTGCCCTGGGTGCAGGAAGCCGGCCGTCCGGCCTGGCTCAATGACTTCCTCAGAGAAATGAGTAAGCCGGCCCATATCAGAGAAGGCCTGCCCGCTATGCGGCGCCTCAGCGAAGTGTCCTACAGTCAGCTGGCCCGAATGCTGGAGCGCCATCTGGGCATGAACCCGACAGGTTACCTCCAGAGTCAACGGATCCGTCTGGCCCAGCAACTGCTGACCACCACCAGAGAACCGATCACAGAAATCGCCTTTCAAACAGGTTTTCAGACGCTCAGCTACTTTAACCGGAGCTTTCGCGAACTGACCGGAATGACCCCTTCAGAGTGGCGCAAATTAGAGCAGGTCACCCTGATCTAAAAACCCCTCGATGCGCATATAGTACCACTAGCGCAGACTTATGCGGAGAAGTCCGTCAGCGTATCCCTTATTATAGATATAACTGAGTGTTTCCAAGGAGGCTTCC
>CAZJTS010000314.1:0-2206 GCA_964548975.1 uncultured Fastidiosipila sp. | reverse complement strand
GCTCGCTGGCGGTGATAGGGGAAGTGTCGGCGCTGGCTTCACGGAATCAGGTAATGAGTTTCGTGGTTCGACTACTGTTGCAAGCGACGCCATTGATACACTTACAGAGGTTTCCTTGGCGGGGGCTTCCGATAATTCGGAATTTTCAGCATTAGACCTTAAAGCATATTACTTGGTGACGCCTTATAGTGACGGGTCTGATACATTTGGTCGTTACGATGTGGTTGCTATAGGTGAGGTGTCTCAAGATCCGCCAGTCTATCGCTATGTGCAGTATTTGGCGAGGCTGGCTCTGGGGCCGGGATCCGCTTTAGTGGCAGCAGGTGAAGACCCTGGCGTAGCTGATGACTGTGCTGACAGTGTAGAACTCATCTCAGCAACATCCGGTGCCTTCGCCGTGGAGGGTGAAGAAGAAGTGTTCGGAAGCCTCAAGGCGGCAATACAAGTCGCTTGCCCGGCAGCCATGACCGAGTTGGCAAATGCCATCACGGATGGTGATGAAGATGCCTATTCGGTTTCAGATGGCGAGCCGAAAATAACAACTTGTGAAGAAACTAATGGGAAGAATAATCTCTGTAATTATGTTGGCGGTATCCAAGGCGGTATCGATATTGATATTTTTAAAAATCCAAGTTTGATGGCTGAGTTTTTGTATGAGATGAAAGCCAAGAAAACAGACGGAATTGGTTCTGTTGATATTAATGGTGTTGAGTTCAATGTGTTTTCTAATTTGCTGGATGTAGATGAAGCTGAGGTTGATGGTATTACTTTTGTGACATCCACTCCTTATGTTGGGGGCGTGGAGACTTGGGTTGATTATGATGGAGTTTCCATAGATTTTATAGATGCCAATGGTGATGATCAAATAGATTCATTTGAAATGTATGATGCCATTTCTGGCTCTGGGTTGAGCATAGGGACGACAGGTCTTAATCCTTCTAAATCAAAGTTGAGAGGCGGTGCTGTAGGGTGTGGGGAGATCGGTGAAACTGGAGCGTCTTCCAGTTTCGACTGCGGTTTTCAAGGAGGAGATCAGCCAAGAGTAGATTATTCTTTTAATGGAAATATCACCGGAAGTGGTGTGCTTGTTATTGATGGTAATGTTGATTTTGGTGGCGTCCCTGCTTTTGAAGGTCTTATCATAGTTCTTGGGGACTATGCGGTGACTGGAGGCGGGGGTGGAGAGTTTAACGGTTCAGTTGTGTCTGCTCCGATAATAGCAAAATCATCTGATGATGGAATGTCCAGTATTTCGGGTATTGGTGACGTCGTCGGAAGTTATTGGGTTGGGAACACCTTGTCGTGTTTCGATGATCCTGGTGTTGTGTGCGGTTTTGATGGAAAGATTCTTCAGTTCACAGGTGGTGGTACAGCACTTTATAATTATGATCTCGACAAACTACTTAACGCAACTTCGTACTTGGATTCTGCTATGGGTGAGGTTGGTGATAGTGGGAAGCTACCTTCTCAGCTTCTGGCATATGGTAATGGCGAGGAAGCGCTCTACTACTATGCTCTGAATTACCGCCAATCGTTCGAGGAGCCGCCGCTCTTGGCTGAAAAGATCGGAACTCCACCTTGGGAACAATACGTCGAGCCAAATCCATAGCTGACTTCCAGTGCAACTTCTTTTTCGACAAGGGCGCCTTGACGCCCTTGTTGCCCTCTGTTTCGGCTCGGATATTTATGCCGCGTCCTGATTCAGCAAGGCTGGGCTGACTCCGTTCGGACATGCCCCATGTTGCTGATGATCACTGCTGATCCGTTGTGCCCGCGCGGGCAGATCGTGAAGGTGCCGTTGTAGCCCTGAGACCACCCTATAGCCGAGAATCGCAAGGGCCGGTCATCCCGGTTGAAGGTGACCACCGTGTTGTCAGGTCCGTCCAGCACCCTCAACAAAGTGTCGCCGGTAATGTCGCCCTCTGATGCTTCTCCCTCCACGATCACCCAAGGGTAAGACCAGTCATCGAAGGTGCAGGTGTTGTGATCGGGCCCGGGGCTCGAGCAGACAGTGATCGTCGTCCGTCGCGCTACCGCCGTATTCTTGGCCAGCGCTAGCGCCGTTCGGATCCGCATCACCTCCGCTGCCACCTCGTTGCGTGCACTGAATCGTTGGAAGCTGGGTATCGCCCAGGTGAAGAGGATGGCGGCGTGCGTATTCCGGGGCATCGTGACCGCCCGTTCCGATCTATCGTGACCGACCATT
>CAZJTS010000313.1:0-2209 GCA_964548975.1 uncultured Fastidiosipila sp. | reverse complement strand
ATCTTGGAACGTGTAGATATTGGTCATGATACGCCGGCTGTAGGGATTGTTTTTCAAGTCAAAGAGGACGCGATCCACCTGATCGAACATGCCTTCTTTATAGCGATGTTTCACACCCAGCTGGTAACCATAGGCTTTGCCGATTGAGCCGGATTCATCGGCCCAGGCATTCCAGATTTTGCTATTGAGATCATTTACATTCGCAGATTTCTTGGACCAGATCCAGAGCAATTCATCGATGCAGGCCTTGAAGTTGATATAGCGCAGGGTCTGGATAGGAAACTCCTGAGCTAAGTCATAGCGGTTGACCAGGCCGAAGAGCTTCAGCGTATTCGCCGGTGTCTGATCATCCGCCCAGACTGGGCGAATCAATTGATTTTCGGAACTATAACCATGGTCGATAATCCCGCGACAATTCTCTATAAAAATCTCATCCGCTCTACTCATATCACTTATCCCCTCTCCTGACTGGCATAATCTTACCATATGCCCCCTTCAGCCAACTGTGATGAAGTCCTTGACTTTGGCAAACTTCGCTTCCTTTATACCCGGTACCTGCATCAGGTCTTCGATCCGGCCAAAGCCCTGCCCCTGCTCTCTAAACGAGATTATCGCGGACGCCGTGGCCTGACCCACACCGGGGAGCGTTTCCAGCTCTGCTTGCGTGGCGGTGTTGATATTCACGAGCTTGGGCTGGGCAGAGTCAGGGCTATCTCCCGGCAACACAAGTTGGCCGGCTGCTCTCGCGTCCCACTCCTCCACCGAAGGCACATGGACATGTGAGTTCGGTTCAACAGCCATCGCCAGATTCAACGCTTCCGCGCTCGCGTTATCCGTTAGACCACCGGCCTCATCGATCAGTTCGAAGAGATACGTGGATCCGGTCACCTGATAGACCCCCGGGCTGATAATCTCGCCTGTGATATACACAGGAAAGATGAGCTCGGAGGGCTCTGTCACCCTGTCGGTGACGCTCACCTCCGCTGTTAGAGCAATCAGCTGATGCGCTTCAGAGCTGTCGGTAAAGAGACGGATCCCGTTGCCGGAGCGAAGCGCCGTCGCGGACAGTCCGAGTACGCCTGTGATACAGATCAGGCTGAATGCCAGTGCTTTTAGTAGTGTCTTACGCTGTCGATCTATGCTGCTCATAAAAAAACACTCCTATCATCCGTAGATAATCTGAGTGTAATGGGTCCGGTAGGATTTTTGTTGCCCGAAATTGCAACAATTTACGACAATTTAGTCCTTCCCTTCAGGATAGGATTGCCAGAGTCTTTCGAGGCTGTAGTACTCTCGTTCTTCGCGAAGCAAAATATGTACAACGATATCTATATAGTCGATAAGCACCCACTGGCGCGCGGAGAATCCTTCGGTATACTTGGGCTCCAACTGGAATTCTTCACGCACCTTCTGTTCCACTTCCGTGGCCAGTGCTCTCACCTGAGTCGTTGAATTACCTGAACAGATGATGAAGAGATCAGCCAGTGTAGTTTTATCGCTGACGTCGATGACTTCTACATCAATGGCTTTTCTGTCCTCCAGAATCTCTCCGATTCTCTCTGCCAACGCTGTAATTTGCGCTTTTGTTTTCTTTTCCATAGCTTCCCTTCAAATAAGTGATTTACCTGATTTTAACAGACTTTCAGATAGCTGAGCCGTTACCTCGCATTTTGCGCTCGAGGTAGGCTTTGGCCTTGAGTGTATCCCGGTGCACTTTGCCGCCATGCCGGAGAATACTCTCCTGACTCGCTTCAATCGTCATCAGGACGGCTTTGTCCAGATCAACTTTCGCCATTTTGCGGATGGCCGGCAAATCGCTGAATGGCCGGGCCGGTTCAATTTTATCGGCCAGATAGATGCATTTTTCGAGGGGTGACGGTACCGGCGACAGAGAACTGTGGTGAAATATTGCATCCCGGATGGCCGGGTCATCGATGTCGAATCTTTCGATCACCAGGCTAGCCCCGACAGGCCCGTGGATAATGGGTTTATTGCGTAAAGTATCTTCGTCCAGCCGTTCCAGGACTTCCGGGTATTTTCGGTAGTCCAGTTCTTTGGCCGCATCATGCAAGATTCCGGCCACAGCAGCCTTCCAGGTATCGATCCGGAAACGCTTGGCAATCCGAATCGCCTCGAACATCACATTCAGGCTGTGCACGAGACGGTTGATAGACATGAGCTCCATGAGCCGTCTTTCGTAATCCCTCAG
>CAZJTS010000312.1:0-2214 GCA_964548975.1 uncultured Fastidiosipila sp. | reverse complement strand
ACGGAGCGAGTGCCAAGGATTTCCTGAAAGCAGTCAAGGCCCGCAAAGCCAACTCCGAGTAGTTTCTACCTAGCCGAATATCCCCTCCGGCAACTCATCCCCTGCAATTTCAGCCTGACGGACAAGCTCCTTTTGCAGATTCTCGAATACCTCCTGATACGCCTCATCCCCCGCCAGATTCACCAGCTGATCCGAGTCAACTTCGCGGTCGAAGAGTTCCCAGGACGCCCGCCACTCAGTGTCATTTTCCGATGGGATCATGAAACAGGCCAAAGTATAGCGTGCATCTCTCAACCCGAAGTGCGGGAAGACATTGTGTTCTGCAGGGTAATCCCAATAGCGATAATAAATGTAGTTTCGTCCCTCCGCCGGCAGCCTTTCGATATCAGCGTTGATGTCGAGTTCCGGACCATCGTCAATAACAGGGAGAACCGATCGGAAGCTGGTACCATCCCCTTCCAAAGCTTCAGCGGAAATGCCTGCGAAGTCCAGCAGTGTCGCCGCGAAGTCGATGTTGGAGACTTGGGCTTTGACGTGCCGGTCTTTGGCCAGTTGGGCGGGATATTGAATCAGGAAGGGCATCAGGAGCGACTCCTCGTAGATGAAGCGCTTGTCGAACCAGCCGTGCTCGCCGGTGTAGAAGCCCTGATCGGAAGTGTAGATGAAAACCGTGTTCTCCAGCAGGCCGAGCTCCTCGAGGCACTGGCGCATCTCGCCGACCGCATCGTCGACGGACTTGATGCAGGCCCAGTAGTCTTGCATGTAGCGCTGGAATTTCCAGTCCTTTTCGACGGCCGGGTCAGTGAAGTCGGGCATCTCTATTTTGTAATCGTGATCTTGCAAATCCTCGATCCGCATAATGGCGGCGGCTGCGGCTTCGCGGCCGACATAATCGTCGTCGAAAGTCGCCGGATGCGGGAAGTTCACATCTTTGTAGATATCCTTGTACTGCGTGGCGGGGTGCCAGCGGCGGTGGGGCGCTTTGTGCCAAGAAAGCAGCATGAAGGGCTGGCCGGAATTGCCCTGCCGAATCCAATCGGTCGACTTCTGCGAGATGAGCTCGGTGGCGTAGCCCTGCTCCTGATGAATCCCGTCCGCGTTCTGGAACTGAGGATCGAAGTACTCCCCCTGATCGATCAGGATTTCCCAGTCGTCGAAGCCGGCGGGCACGTTGCCGGGGCCATGGCCGAGATGCCATTTGCCAAAGAGCCCGGTCCGATAACCGTTCTGCTGAAAGAGGGCAGGAAACATCGGCTGTGTGTTGTCCAGATCCTCATGAAGAAAACTGACGCCATTATGATGTGAGTGTTTGCCGGTCAGAATAGTCGCGCGACTGGGTGCGCACAAGGAGTTCGCGCAGCAACAGGCGTCGAGGCGCAGACCATCAGCTGCGATTCGGTCGATCTCGGGTGTCCGAACCGGGGTGTCTTTATACGCAGAGATTGCCTGCCAGGCATGGTCATCACTCATGATCATAACGATGTTTGGTTTCATGTTGTCTCCTTGCTTGTGGGGTTTGTATTTAGAATAGCGAGTCCGCCAGTCTTACGCAACAGAAAATTATCTACAGCCTTCGCCCCCGCACATGCGGTATACTCAAACCAAAATCCCGAAAGGACGACCCACTATGGCACCTCAGATTGCTCTCCAGTTATACTCCGTAAAAGACCTCGTCAATGACGACCCTACTGCGCTCTTCGAGAAGGTGAAAGTCGCGGGTTTCTCCGCCGTGGAGCTGGCCGGCACCTATGGCATGGCGGCTTCAGAGCTGCGCGAGGCTTTGGCCAAAGCCGGCCTCGACGTCATCTCCGCGCACATCAAGTACGAGGAGCTCCGTGACACGCCGGAAGAAGTACTTGAGCTGGCGGAAACGCTGGGTTTGCGCTATGTCGTCTGCCCACATGCGCCGATGGAAACTGTTGAAGATACAAAGGAAGTCGCCGGTGTCCTAAACCGCCTTCAGGCACTGTTCAAGGAAGCAGGCACGGAGATCAGTGTCGGCTACCATAATCATGACAAGGAATTCCGCAAGGTTGATGGGGCTTACCTGCTGGATCACCTGCGTGGTCACTTTGCTCATCCGGAGATGTTCCTCCAGATCGATACCTGTTGGGCGGAGTACGCAGGCCAGAATCCCAATGAGTACATTCAAGGGCTCGGCACGAATCCCGGTCCGATCCATGCGAAGGAGCTCGGCGAGGATCATGCTGAAGG
>CAZJTS010000311.1:1650-2218 GCA_964548975.1 uncultured Fastidiosipila sp. | reverse complement strand
TTCCAATGGGATGCTCAACTGTACCCATGCTGATCCCCATATTCACATTATCCTTGGGGATACTGATCACAACTTCTTTGTCGAGCAAATCCTTGCGGTTAAAACTGTTGTGCGGAACAAAGCCCTCCGGCAATTCTTGTAAGGGCGTGTTCGTCTGCCCCTCGATTCGTACGGCTATGTACTGCGTATTCGAACCGAAATATACCTCTTTATGTGTCGCCTTGGTACAGCGTGTTTTACACTGCCGACACACATCCCGGTTTCGGTAGATCCTACCGCCGCTTTTATGTGACTTCGCGTATGGGAAAGGGTGCCCTGCCGGGCAGGTTACGCTGCCGTCAGGATGACGGATAAAGCAGGAGATCCGGTCACGCGACTGTACTTCAATATTGATTCCCTTGCCCTCGTAGGCTTCAGGGAGGACACCTGCGCTCAAACAGGTTTGTATGTCCGCCACATCAGTGCTTTGGCGGATCGCTTCTGTAATCTCTGTGTCTATGAAGGGGAAATGAAAGACACGTTCTTCTTTATCGTACTTTAAGGCGACATGTGGCACGCTGCCATTCAT
>CAZJTS010000311.1:0-1640 GCA_964548975.1 uncultured Fastidiosipila sp. | reverse complement strand
TCATCAGGCAGTTCAGGATATCCTCTCGGCTCTCATACCCCTTATCGGCGACCACCTCAATCACCGGTGAGTTGAGTGCCGTTTGGGTTTGTTGGCAGATATCATTCAGCAAGCCCTGGTCGGTATTGCGGTTAGTGACATCAAAGGTACAGATCAAGTGATTCTCACTATCCACGGCCGTTTGGATGTTATAGCTGCAGTGGAAACCATCTTTGGAATGCATGCGCCTGGCCTCCGGATCGGTGGTTAAGAGTTGCTTCTCACCACTTTCCTCAAGCTCTTGCACATAGGTGGTATAGCGCGCTTTGCGCTCGTTGAACTCATCCAGAATGGTTTGAAGACGTTCCTTGTCTAATTTATCGTCATCTTCTTCGTCGTCGAGTGCCTCCATCGTCTTCATATAGTTAGTGATATGGGCATCGATCGTTGCTATCTTTTTTAGCAGAACATCCGTGGTATAGCAGTTGGCTTTACTGTTCACCGCACGGATCTTGGTGCCGTCTACAGCGATAAGGACTTGTTTGAAGAGATCGAATTCCACACACACCTTGGTAAAGACCTGAAACATCTTCTTAAGGGCTTTGGGGTTCTCTTTGCGAAAATCCGAGATGGTTCGAAAATCAGGGCTGAGTCCACGTAGAAGGAAAATCACTTCCAGATTGCGCTGGCATTCTCGCATGAGACGCCGACTGCTGCGGATCTGGTTCGCGTAGCCGTAGACAAATAGTTTCAGCAAATCGCGAGGGTTATAGGCGGGGCGTCCGGTGGTGGCGGGTTTTGTGCGAGTGAACCCAAGAGCGTCCAGATCGAGTCCCTCAACGAACTGATCGATTACACGAACGGGGCTGGATTCATCAACATACTCATCAATGGTTGGAGGAAGTAGAAAGATCTGATTTCGGTTCTCACCTTGTAAATATGCCATATAGAACCTCCGTATGACTTATTAACTCTATTTTACTACTTCCTTCTTGCAGTGAAAATGCATGATTGAAAATAAGTTTCAGGAGTTTTCGGAGTTTTCGGACACTCTGACCAAAATTTGTCCGAGAAAGCCCTGAATTCAGGCCTTTCTCGGACTTTTTTCTATTTTTCGAACACTATTTCTACGCCTAAAATTGACAAAAATCCACCCCAATTCCAATCACCTCCCCCCATCAACCCCAGGGCTCATCCCACGCTGTCGATGCATTCTCAACCAGGCCCTTTCCCCCGGTAATATCAATGATGCTCCCCGTGATATAGGCAGCAAGCTCAGAAGACAGGAAGACGATCAGATCCGCGACTTCTTCCGGCTGGCCGGCTCGTCGCAGAGGGATCCCTGCCATAGTCCGGGCGGTGTCCTCATGAATCGCTTTTTTCATCAGCACCGTGTCGATCACGCCTGGTGTAATAGCGTTCACCCGAATCTGCCGGGGTGCGACCTCCGCCGCTAAGCCCTGGGTCAAGACATTCAAAGCGGACTTCATTGCGCCATACATGACCCTGTATGTTACCGGGATTCTCGAAGCATAAGATGACACATTGGTAATCACACCTCCCCCCACTTTCATGTACTTAACTGCGGTCTGCATTCCGAAGAGTGCAGAAGTCAGATTCTGATCCAGGATCGACCGATAATCTTCCTCACGAAGCTCAGC
>CAZJTS010000310.1:0-2218 GCA_964548975.1 uncultured Fastidiosipila sp. | reverse complement strand
AATCGGTAATCGATCTTGAAAATTTTGGAAACGTAAACGGTGCTGCTATTATATAGGCGGGCGCATACTATCACGTATATCCTGACGACGCAAGATTCTTTTATTTGCATGTGCCGGCAGATAAACTTCAATCGGCAGAAACATGCAAGCTGAGGTTTAAAAAGGAAGAATTCCAATCATCCGGGTCGTATGGCCCACCCAGCCAATAGAGATACTCCTCCCGTTCCGGATCATCCGGGTCGTTCAGTATCTGCAGCATCTGCTGATATCCGTGTACACCGCCACAATCCTCCGGGGGACATCTTCGCGCTCCCTCCGTGCAGACCCTATATTCACGCCCCTCCTGCGGGATCGTCATTTCTTCCAGTTCGATGTCATGCTGCCAGTTATCACCGAAGTCGTACCGGTAGATCATCCTGTCGCCACTCTCTTTGAGCAGGTCTGCAATCATCATACCACCATATTGGACGGACGGCAGCTCCTCATCCACCACATCGGTGTAGCAAACCTCCTCTTTTTCAAACTCATGCAGGTGCGCGTCCTCCCATCCCATGGTGTACTGGATCAGGTAATGCAGATCGCTCAGCAGCATGGATGAAGGCACCTGTACGCGTCGCCACACCGGGGGATTGGTGCCTGTAAGGGTGATCTTCAGCGTGTAGATCTTCAGCTCGGGGCTCATCCTCACACCAATCCGGTCATAGTCGTCCCTGATGGCAATCATCCTGTCGAAGAGCGGGGTCGGTTGGATAGTCATGATCATCCGATTCTCCTCCCTGTTCCATTTCTGGTCGGTGGTTACAAGTCCAAACAGCTCCATGAAGTTCTGGTACGTCCTGAACAGGTAACAGTCGATGCTCCGCATTCCCTCATAGACATCGGGGCGGATGTCGAAATACCCCTTCGCGTAATCCATGTCCGAGGGCGACTCACCCGGCATCAGCCTGCGCACCCTGTCGAACACCAGGAGTGAAAGTCCGGCATCCCGAAAGCCCAGTCCCGGTGTGAACTCATAGCCATCATATCGGCTCAGGTCGAACAGGTGCACGAAGTCACGGATCAGCGTCTCCAGCAGCAACTGCCGGTCTGCGAGCAGCTTCTCCCCCTTCCTTGTCAATAAAAGCGCATTATTCCTTTTTCGGATGATCCCCGACACCGTTGCCAGGTCGCGTGCAATCATCACGAACCGCGCGTCGGTCTCCCTGATCCTCTTTTCGGGATACTTCGTGTAGTACCAGTCGCGGACACCCGTCAGGTACATCTCCCTGACCACTTTCAGCGGCAGGTTACCCGTGTTGGTCAGCTTCAAGGTACCGTTCTCCTCGCTGATAAATTGGCAGAGGCAGACAACCTGCCTGAGGATGGGGATCTGTTCGAGATCATCCTCATCCAGCCTGTTTAACCCGATCACCCCTTTCGGATAAAAGGCGGTAACCATGATCCGTTCAATAATGTGTGGTAAGATCATCGTGGTAAGTCTCTAATCGGTGAATAATTACAAAGATAGGAAATCTATTCCGCATATTATTTGGACAAATCAGCGTTATTTCATAATTTTGTGAACTGAACATTGAAATTAATCCAATGAATAGTTCTCGAAATAAGGACTTAATTTTGTCTGTTTTCAGCGATACACGAACTGTGTTCTCGCTGAACGATGTTGCCATGCTCATCGGAGAGAGCGAATTCAAGAAGCTGAATGAGCGATTGAATTATTATGTCCGCAAAGGGAAGCTGCTTCGTCCGCGAAAGGGCATTTACGCCAAACCCGGATATAAACCCGAAGAGTTGGCCTGTACACTTTACACTCCATCTTATATCTCGCTTGAATATGTACTGCAAAAGGCCGGCGTTGTCTTTCAATATGATGAACGGATAACCGTGGTCAGCTATTTGAGCCGTAGTGTAGATATCGAAGGCCGCATTTATGCCTATCGAAAAATCAAGGGAGATATCCTGATTGTCACGCAGGGTATCATCCAAACCGGTAATGTGAACATTGCTATACCTGAACGTGCCTTTCTGGACATTTTGTATTTGAATAAGGAATACTATTTCGACAACCTGACTCCCCTGGACAAAAATTTAATAACCAAACTTTTGCCGGAATATAATTCCAAAACACTTACGACAAAAGTAAAAAAGCTGTTCGCCAATGGTTCATATCAACAAACATAAATTTTTTCTGATGCAGATACTCAAAGATATCTACTCCGAT
>CAZJTS010000309.1:0-2227 GCA_964548975.1 uncultured Fastidiosipila sp. | reverse complement strand
AAGAAAGTCCAAACACGCGGAAGGCTGGGCATTTTTCAATCTGATACTCCATAGGAACTCTCCTTACTTTACATGTCTGCAGATTATGACTGGGGCGAAAATTCGTTGTTGAATTGGAAGCGGAAGCGGCTCCAATGTATTTGTGGCGGGGTTGCGGGGGTGGACGATCGCTTAGGGGATTGGGCGAGCGGAGGCGGCCGTTTGGGTTACACGGGCGAGCGGAAGCGGGCGGTTGAAAGGCCGGGTGAGCGGTTGCAGAGACCAATCTATAAGTCTTGTCGATGTAATTATAACACCTTCCGCTGATTTTTTATCGTATAGATGGGCGGCTCAGAATCGCAGCCAGGTGGACAAATATCACGTTTATCGGAGCAGCGAGGCCAGACAAACGGTTTTTTTCGGCCAGAATCGATAAATGCCGCACACAATTCTCACCTCACCCAAAATTCCAGCCGCAGCCCCCTCCCGCTCAACAGAAATTCGAGAAAATTTGTCGGAATAACCGGTGCTTATCCTGCTATTCTGATAACGAAGTAGAACAAAAGGGGCCCACGATGAACTACTACGAATCCATTCAAACTGCAATCGACCACATGGAGGAGCACCTCCTGGATGAGGTCAAGCCGGAGCAGGCAGCTCTAGTTGCCTACATGTCCATGTCGAACTTCTATCGTCTATTCTTTGCCCTGACCGGCTGCGGAGTCATGGAATACATTCGATTAAGACGCCTGCACTATGCGGCTGCCGAGTTGAAAGCCGGCAAGGTCAGTGTTTTGGAAACGGCTGTTAAGTATGGTTTTAGCAGTGCCGACGCCTTTGCCCGAGCCTTCAAGGTCCACACAGGATTAGCACCGAGTGCCTATGCCAGGGCAGATAAGACTTTTGTCTATGAAAGAGTAAATATTATGGAAAAGTATTTTCCCGAACAGGATGCGGAGCTTCAGGAGAAGTACCCGGACATCAAGCTGATCAAGGACGTCCCCGGCTTCTATGCAGCTGCCTGCCAGGCCGTGAGCTTGTCGCCCGAACTGGATGCCTTCGTCGGACTGAAGGCATGGTTTGATGAACAGCAGATCGCAGAAATTACGCCGGGTTACCGCGTGTATGGCTATGACGTCCCCAATACCCGCAAAACGGATGGCAGCTATGGCTACGAGGTCGTGGTATCCGTTCCGGAGGACTTTCCGGTCAAAGGCGAGGGTATCATCAGGAAGTACTTCGCGGGTGGCTTGTACGCAATTATGGAAACCACGGTCGGCGAAATCGTCGGTGCGTGGCAGCGTTTTGGCAAATGGCTTGAGCTAAGTCGCTATGAGATGGGACGTCACCCCTGCCTCGAGGAACATGACGTAGAGAGCGGCTTTCTCCATCGTAACAACGTCAATCCCGAGAACATCAAGATCAGTCTCTATATGCCGCTGGTCCTGAAGAATCGCGACCTCTATCTCACGCTCGAACTGCCTCAGTCGCGGGTGGCCTACTATCGTGCGTATGGCCAGGACATGCAGGATTTGCCGATGCGCGTCTGGGATGTGATGCTCAGCTGGGCCAAAGCACAGCACCTCGACAGTAGCGAGTGCCGCATTTATCTGTACAATCATGGTTTTACGAAGGTCAAAGAATACTGGTTCGAAATCATGATTACGCTTCCAGATGGCTTTGTGTTCACGGACGACAGGGTCGCCGAGAAGACCTTCGCGGGCGGACGTTATCTTGCGTATCAAACGAATTTTCCAAACCTCACAAGTGGCTGGCAGAAGCTCCTCCAGCACGCCCAAGCGGAGGGGATTAGGGGAGGTCGTCACCAGTGGGTCGAATTCTGGGAATTGCCGGACTGGAGCTTCCCGCCTGTGGCAGTTACGCTCTGCTTCCCTAGCGCCTGATCTTGGCTTGTGCAAACTCGTATCGAGCCACCTCTTCGGCTTGAGAAATCCGGCGAAGGAGGTGGCTTTTCCGTTTGAGAATTCCGGTGAAGTAAGAGGCTCTTACTCCTAATTGGGGCACCGGTTTGCCATAGCAAATAGTTGGTGGTGAGAGTCCTTGTTCTTAGTACTGGAGCCACGATTCGTGGCAAAAAGGCGAGTAGTGTGGCCACACTGCTTGGATAAACCGGTTATTTGCCTCCAGGCCCTCTGATCCGGACAAAATTTGTGAACGTGTGTGCCCTCGGCTTGGAATATCGAAAATTTTGTCCACCGCACCCCCTGATCTGGACAAAAATTGCGAA
>CAZJTS010000308.1:0-2244 GCA_964548975.1 uncultured Fastidiosipila sp. | reverse complement strand
AACTCAGCTTACTAAGCTGGGTCTGCTGTTCCGGCGCACTGCTCATTCAACTGATGCATCTCAATCAGCTCGCTCAGATCGGCGACTTCGCCTCTATCGAGGACACAATCAATGTCATCGCAACGGTCTCCCTGGCGCTCATTGCATTAGTCTTTGTGCTCAACCTTCTAGTCTTATTCCGCAGCAGACGCGCCTACACAAGCTAGCTCTCCTGCATTGCCTCATTCACTTCCCGGAGCGCCTCGGCCGCCGTCGGTTCCGCCCACTTATTGACCTTCCGGTCATAGGTCAGGAGCCCGTTGATCTCGTCTTCGACATCGCTCAACTGCGTATACACACTGGCGGCGAGCTGCTTCACCGGTAAAAGTTCTTTACGTTTCAGCTTCAGCACCGCGTCGTGATACTCGTCGGTGCTGGCAAATTTCTTATAACCGAACAGCGCATCCGAAGCCATATGCCCGTCCACCGGCAGTGAGTAGCCGCCGTATTCGGTAAGCGCCAAGGGCCTCATCAAAGGATCCGGACGCGGCCTGAATCTTTTGAAATACACATGCACACTCTTCAGGTCCGGCCCGCCCTGATCGTGCCAGCCGCTTGCGTGATCGACCAGTCGGGTCGGATCCAGGAGCTTAAGATCCCGGGCAATCTTCAGCGCATCGAACTGCCCCCAGCCTTCATTGAAAGGGGTCCAGAGCACGATGCTGACCGTATTCTTCAGCGCTTCATAGGTCTCCTTGATGATCGCTTTCTGCGCTGCCCGACCTTTGGCCCCGGCCAAAGCCCGGTTCTTCCGCCTACTCCCGCGACCGAAAATCCTCACATGCTTATCGCTCAGTTTGATCCCGGTAAACGGCAGTATCCTAGTCACCGACGCGCGATAATCGTTACCCCCGTTCACCATATCCTGCCAGACCAGCATGCCCAGCCGGTCACAGTGGTAGTACCAGCGCTGCGGTTCGATCTTGATATGCTTACGGATCATGTTGTAGCCGAGCTGCTTCACCGCCAGAATGTCATCGATCAGTGCCTGATCCGACGGCGCGGTCAGTAAACCGTCACTCCAATACCCTTGATCCAACACCCCCACATGGCGCCGAACCTCACCGTTGAGACTGAGGCAGGGCTCACCACGACTGTCCTCGATCAGCGAAACCGAGCGCAATCCAGCGTAACCCGTCACCTTATCCGTATCTGTTTCCAGCACCCAGTCATAGAGGAAGGGATCTTCAGGTGTCCAGGCATGCGGTTCGGCCAAAGCCAGGCGTTCGGTCTTTCCGGCCTGAAGTTCTGCCGAACCCACCGCTTCCCCGTCTGCCAGGAGGGTTAAGCGCGCTTTGCCTGCGTGCTCGGATTCAAAGGTAAAATCAAAGCCGCCGCCTGCCCAGAACGGCACGACACTGACCGATGAAATATACCCTTCAGGCACAGCTTCCAGCCAGATGGTCTGCCAGATCCCGGAGCTGGCGGTATACCAAATGCCGCCCCGCTCGAGCTTCTGTTTACCCCAAGGCAGCTGCCCGGTGTCTGAAGGATCGCGGACAGCGATAATGACTCTGTGTTCTGCGGCGCCTGTGCGGAGCGCATCCGTGATATCAATGCTGAAGGGCAGATAGCCATCTCGGTGAGACCCGACATAGCTATCATCAACCCAGATACTGCATACCTGGTCGATAGCGCCGGCATGGAGCAATACACGCTCGCCCGGCAGGCAGTCGAAAGTGAATGTGCGTTTGTACCAGAGTAATTCATTAGGCTGTAACTGCCGGCCTACCCCGGACAATAAGGACTCAGGTGCGAAAGGTACCAGTATCTCACCTTCGGTCGCAATATCTCTGAATTTCGTAATAGGACCCGGAATCGAGCTCGACTCAATCGGCACCTGAACAGCGGGATCGAGGTCCGCCTCCGCAGCTTCCTCGAACGCATAATCCCAATAACCGTTGAGATTAAGCCAGCGCACGTCTCTCACCAGTTGCGGTCTAGGATACTCCGCCAGGACAGGCGCTTCCCGGGATTGGTCAAGCGCTTTCAGCAGGTTCTCACCATAAGGCGTATGGAGTGTATGTTCCAAAATCATGGATGCCTTCTTTCACGTTGCCTTAACCAGAGCCAAGGCAGGAGACTTAGGAGCAGCACCACCGCCGAGCCGATAAAAATAGCCGGCGTGGGCACTTGTTTCGCTACGCCGAATTCCACATACTGCTCTCCGGAACTGCGGATCAGGAAGGCGCCGATAAAAGGCCC
>CAZJTS010000307.1:336-2246 GCA_964548975.1 uncultured Fastidiosipila sp. | reverse complement strand
CATTGTGAGGAGGTAAAATGATGAAACACGACAAGATGAAAGTTTCCATAATGACCGATATCAAGCAGCTGGAGTTCACCGAACGCGCTGTCCCCGCGGTGGGTCCGCAAGATGTCCTGGTCAAAGTAGAGGCAGTGGGGATCTGCGGTTCGGACCTGCACTACTTTGAGCATGGCCGGATCGGTAATTACATTGTCAAGCCGCCTTTTGTGCTCGGGCACGAGGCAAGTGGTGTGGTCGTGGAACTGGGGCCGGAAGTCACTCATCTCAAGGTAGGCGATCGAGTTGCGCTAGAGCCTGGCATCACCTGTGGGGAGTGCGAATTCTGCAAGAGCGGCAAGTACAACCTTTGTCCGGATGTGGTATTCTTCGCAACGCCTCCGGTGGATGGTGTTCTCCAGGAATATGTCGCGCACCCGGCCGCCCTGTCCTTCAAACTGCCGGAACACTTGAGTGCGCTCGAAGGGGCTATGGTGGAGCCTTTGGCCGTCGGTCTGCACGCCGCGAAGCAAGGACAGGCTGCAATCGGCCAGACCGCTGTGGTCACTGGCACAGGCTGCATCGGCCTGATGTCCTTGCTGGCCCTCAAGGCTGTAGGCATCTCGAAGGTTATCGTGGTGGATGTCATCGACAAGCGTTTGGCCAAAGCCCGCGAACTCGGCGCTTTTGCGACGATCAATGCAGCGACCGAAGATGTCGTCACCCGTGTTCTTGAGCTTACGGATGGCAAAGGCTGCGATCTGGTCATCGAGACCGCAGGCCTTGCCTCGACTACGAACCAGGCCATCCAGTACGTGAAGAAGGGCAGCCACATCGTCCTGGTCGGCTATAGCAAGGAGGGCCACCGCGATCTTCAGGTCGAGCTTGCCATGGACAAAGAACTGACGTTCGACACGGTTTTCCGCTATCGTCATCTGTATCCGTTGGCCATCGAAGCCATCGCTTCTGGCTTGATCCCGGTGCGTGACGTCGTTACGCATGAATTCGAATTTGATGATGTCCAGAGAGCCTTTACCGAGAGTCTCGAGAACAAGGCCGACATTGTGAAGTCTGTGGTCTACATTCGCTAGGCACTTCTGCAACACACGTAATCAGGCTCCGGTTGCGCACCATCCGGCAGGAGCTTTTGCATCTGAGGCTATGCTCAGAACAAACTCAAGGGGGCTGTCTCAGAATGAGACAGCCCCCTTCCTCGACTCTTTGGTGGACTCGGGCAGGGCGAGTATCGAAATGAAGTGCCCGGGGCTTGGAATATTGGTAATTTTGTCCACCGCCCCCTCAGAACCTGCTCCGAACCACGTGTCCGCAGACCCAGCAGCTTGTCTTCCACTAGCAAGCAGAATCATCAAAAGAGCCGCCTCATTTTGAGACAGCCCTTTGGTGGTGGATTTTCTCCGTTAAGCGGTTCGACTAGATTTTTTCTCTGATGAAGTCCGCGATCATCTCATAAATCGTCGGGCTCCAGAAATCGTGCTCATGCAGAGCGCCGTCGACTGCGATGGCTTTGGCCTCAACGCCGTTATCCAAGAGTTTGTGATACATCGTAAGCATCTGCTCGTAAGGGACCACTTCGTCGGCTGTGCCGTGCAAAAGGAGGAAGGGTGGATATGTCTTACCCGGCTGTACCCAATGCACGGGGCTTGCTTCTCTCAATTTCGCGTCCCAGCCTTCCCGGTCAGGACCGAGCGCTGCTTCCAGGAATGTTTCATCACCCACGTTGCGCCACTGAACGCCGAGCAGATTGACCACATCCGTAGGGGCGAAACAGCTGATGACTGCGTTCACAGCGTCTGAAATACCTTGGAATTCGTCTGATTCATAGGCCGGGTCATTCGCAGTCAGACCGACCAGTAAAGCCGTATTACCACCGGAAGACGTGCCCCAGATTACGACATGATCCGGATCGATCG
>CAZJTS010000307.1:0-326 GCA_964548975.1 uncultured Fastidiosipila sp. | reverse complement strand
GTGGCCGACGGTCGCTACAATGTATCCTGCCTTGGCAAATGCAGCTAACTGAGGAATCTCGTAGTCGAAATTCGGTGTCTGCCAGCCGCTGCCCTGAACAAAGACGATGAGGGGACGCGGGGTGGTGGGAATGTCTGGATGCTGCAAACTCCAGGGCAGAAACAGCGTGAGCACGCGGTCCACGCCGTCCGCCGAAGAGTAAACGATATTCTGCTTGAGTTCTACTTGCCCTTCCAGGGTCGGGTTCTTCGCAATGTGAGTAATTTCCGGATATTGCATAGGATGCCTCGCTCTCGTTTTATATGCCGCTCTTGCGACGTTTCTTT
>CAZJTS010000306.1:0-2253 GCA_964548975.1 uncultured Fastidiosipila sp. | reverse complement strand
CACTGAATCCGAGCGGATCTGCGACTCCCGCTCGCTTATTTTCCTTGTCAGCCCCCTCCAACGGTACCGCTCGATGGTCAATTCTGCTGGAAGTGAGTGACGGGCGAGAACCTAGTCTTTTTCCTAAACCCCATCATCAGCAGAAATGACCAGAGAAAAACTGGAAAAGGAGAACGAAACAGAACCCGATCCCCAAAACCTGCAGAAATGACCAGAGCGGAAGGGAACGGAAGGGGAAGGGGTGCGAGACAGGGTGACAGATTCACGGTATGATAAAAAGGAATAAATTAGTGCCGAGGAGGACCCCCGAATTATGGCAGTGAACGTGGCAGTTGAACTGAAAGAGCATTCCGCGAAGCGCCTGAAGATGGAAGTGAACTTTGCTTCGCTCTATCGAGAAGAGAAGCAGCTTGCGCTGCAGGTGAGTGCGGTTTTGGATTTGGTTGATAATCCTGAGCACGGGATTACGGTGTATACACGCAAGAACGATCAGGGCGTGCTGAAAGTGACACCGGATAGAGGCGGGATCCTGATCGATTACCCGACGCGAGTGGGGCTGGCGAGAGGTTTGTCGCACTTGAGAGATGTTTGGCAGACGGGGCGCTCGATTGAGGAGTCTGTGCAGGTGGAAGACTGCGGTATTATGCTGGATTGTTCCAGAAATGCGGTGGCTTCGGTGCCGACGGTTCAGCATATTTTGGACACCATGGCGGTCATGGGCTTGAATTGCCTGATGCTCTACACTGAGGATACTTATCAGCTGCCGAATTATCCGTATTTCGGTTATCAGCGGGGGGCGTATTCGCCGCAGGAACTTAGGGAGATCGACGACTATGCGCACTTCCTGGGTATCGAGGTGATCCCTTGTATTCAGACTTTGGGGCATTTGGCCACGACATTGCGCTGGCCGCACGGCAAGGAGCTCCGGGATACGGAAGATATTCTCCTGGCGGGTTCTGATAAGACCTACACATTTATTGAAGAAATGTTCCGGGTGCTGAGAGAGAATCTTCGCTCGAAGCGGATGCATATCGGCATGGATGAGACGCATACGCTGGGCTTGGGGCGTTACCTGATGCAGAATGGCTATGTGGAGCGGCATGTGATCATGCAAGAGCACCTTAAGAAGGTTGCTGAGCTGGCCAAAGCCTACGGCTACAGCCCGATGATGTGGTCTGATATGTTCTTCAGGATGGCCTCGCCGAACCATGAGTATGCGGAGAAGGCCTCGCCTTTGACCGAGGAAGTTAAGAAGGCGATCCACCCCGAAGTCAGCCAGGTTTATTGGGATTATTACCACCATGATATGGACACCTATGACTACATGCTGGAGCGCCACATGGATATGGGCGTGCCTGAAGTGTGGTTTGCGGGTGGGATCTGGACTTGGAACGGGCTCAAAGTCAATCACGGCAGAGTGTTCACGACGTCGGAGGCCGCATTCAAAGCCTGCCGTAAGCATAATATTCAACATGTTGTAGCTACAGCTTGGGGCGATAACGGTCAGGAGACGAATGTTTTGGAGGCCCTAATCGGCTTCCAGTATTTCGGGGAATTTGCCTGGCAAAAAGAGCTCCCTTCCAGAAGTGAAGTGCTGCGCCGGATGGCGGTCACGACCGGGATTGATGCTAAGGCGATGTATGCGATGCGGCTCTTCGATGAAGTGCCGGGGGTGTACACTGACAATCCTGAGAGCGACAATCCAAGCAAGTATATTCTCTGGAGTGATCCCCTGATGGGGCTGTTCGATGCGCATATCCTGCCGATGGGAGATGCGCTTGCTGAGCATTATATGGATCTGTCCGATTATTTCGATGAGTGTTCGGCCAGGACGGTGAATCAGGAGCGCCTGTTCTATCTTCAATCGGCGCAGCTTGCAGATGTCTTGCAGCGCAAAGTGCGCCTGACCCAGGATCTGCGTCCGGCGTACCTCGAGGATGATATTGAGTCGTTGAAACGTCTGGTCAAAACCGATTTGCCTGAGCTGATCGCCGCGATGGCGGACCTTCAGGCCTTCACCTTGTCGATCTGGTACCTCTACAACAAACCGGAAGGCAGTGAGGTGATCGACTCCAGATTCGGGGCGCAGCTGGCCAGGCTCAGAACCTGTCAGGACCGCCTCGACGGCTACCTGACCGGCGTTTACGATCAGTTGCCGGAACTGGAGAGCGAGCGGCTGTCCTTTGATGGACGGGCCAAAGCCGAGCTCCAGGATCGCCCCCACTTCAATGTGAACCTCTGGCGGGAAATTGC
>CAZJTS010000305.1:1481-2260 GCA_964548975.1 uncultured Fastidiosipila sp. | reverse complement strand
CATCGACAAGGGCCTTGCCTATCGCTGTTTTTGCAGCGAAGAGCGTTTGGCCGCAGTCTCAGCCGAGCAGAAAGCCTCCGGTTCGGACTTTTTTGGCTATGATCGCCACTGCCGCGATTTGTCCGTCGCCGAAGTAGAAGCGAAACTGTCCGCCGGCGAAACCTACGTTATCCGTCAGAAGATGCCTTTGACCGGCACGACCACCTACGTCGATGCAGTCTATGGTGAAATCTCGTATGAGAACAAGGTCCTCGAAGATCAGGTCTTACTCAAGTCAGACGGCTTCCCTACCTACAATTTTGCCAATGTCGTCGATGATCACGCGATGAATATCACGCACGTGGTGCGCGGCAGCGAATACCTATCCTCTACACCGAAGTATGTGCTGCTCTATCAGGCCTTCGGCTATGAAGTCCCTGTCTTCGTCCACCTCCCCTTGATTTTGGGCAAAGACGGGCAGAAGCTGTCCAAACGGCATGGGGCCACTTCCTTCGAAGAACTGGTCGCCCAGGGTTATCTGCCGGAAGCGGTCATTAATTATCTGGCTCTCCTGGGCTGGGCGCCCAAAGACACCCGCGAGCTCTACACTTTGCCTGAATTGGTAGAGCATTTCTCGATCTCCGGTATCTCGAAGTCCCCATCCGTTTTCGACGAGGATAAACTCCTCTGGTTCAATGAACAATACCTGCGCCAGATGAGCCCCGAGGCTTTTGCCCTCGCGGCAGAGCCTTTCTGCCGCCAGGTCAGTCCGGCTATTTCCGCTGAAGCTGTTACCTTCC
>CAZJTS010000305.1:0-1471 GCA_964548975.1 uncultured Fastidiosipila sp. | reverse complement strand
CGTCTGCCTGAGATACCCGGCCAGATCGCTTTTCTAGGCAGCTTCGCAGACTTTGACCTAGAACTCTTCGTCCACAAGAAGAGCAAAACCACTCTGCCCCTGTGCGCCGAAGTCTTGGCTGATTTCCTGGAGATTTTGCCGGACTGCCTCTGGGCCAAAGACAGTTTATATCAGCTTATGGTCGATTATGCCGCTGCCAAAGACCTCAAGAACGGACAGGTTATGTGGCCGCTGCGAATCGCAGCTTCCGGGCAGGCTGTAACGCCCGGCGGAGCGGTCGAGGTACTGCTCTTGCTTGGCAAAACAGACGCCCTGGCCCGCATAGAACAAAGTCTTGCCAGATTACAGCAAGCGTTAGAGAGTTAATCACTGCAGAGGAGAAAAACATGAGCAACCCAGATTTTGATAACACCCGTGACCGCGCCGAAGCCGCGGATGAACACACCAATTTCATTGAGGACTTCATCATCGCCGACATCGGGTCCGAAGGCGAATACGCCGGCATGCAAGTTCACACACGCTTCCCGCCGGAGCCGAATGGCTACCTGCACATCGGCCATGCCAAAGCCGTCTGCATCAATTTCGGTATAGCCGAGAAATTCAACGGGATCTGCAACCTTCGTATGGACGACACCAATCCGGTCAAAGAAGATGATGCTTTCGTACGCCAAATCCAGAAAGACATCCGCTGGCTTGGTTTTGACTGGGAAGATCGCTTCTACCACGCTTCGGATTATTTTGAAGACATGTACCGTTTTGCCGAAGAACTCATCGCAAAAGATTTGGCCTTCGTCGACGAACAGAGCGCCGAGCAAATTCGCGACACACGCGGCACCTTAACCGAAGCAGGCAAGCACAGCCCCTGGCGCGACCGCCCCACCGCCGAAAGCCTCGACCTCTTCCGCCGCATGCGGGCCGGTGAATTCCCGGACGGCGCGATGGTCCTGCGCGCGAAGATCGACATGGCTTCAGGCAACATCAACATGCGTGATCCTGTCATCTATCGCATCAGCCATGCCGAGCACCATCAGACCGGCGACAAGTGGTGCATCTACCCAATGTATGACTTTGCCCACCCTATCGAAGACGCAATGGAGCATATCACCCACTCTCTGTGCAGCATCGAGTTCGAAGATCACAGACCCCTATATAACTGGGTGCGCGACAATTGCTCGGTGCCCTCCAAGCCGCGCCAGATCGAGTTTGCCCGCCTAGGCATGAACTACACGGTCATGAGCAAACGCAAACTGCGCAGCCTCGTAGAGGAAGGTCTGGTGGACGGCTGGGACGATCCCCGCATGCCTACACTCTCCGGATTGCGTCGCCGCGGGTATACCCCGACCTCTATCCGCAACTTCGTCGATCGTATCGGCGTATCGAAGCAGCCGAACGTTGTCGAGCATTCTTTCCTGGAATTCTGCCTGCGCGAAGACCTCAACGAGACGGCCCGCCGGGTCATGGCCGTGCTGCG
>CAZJTS010000304.1:0-2283 GCA_964548975.1 uncultured Fastidiosipila sp. | reverse complement strand
GATCATGCAATGACTCGATCGCACCCACCGGAGGTTTCCAGGCCGTATCAAAACAGAGCGTGACCTGGTTCGGTTCTACGCATTCCACCTGAACACCGCCCTCTTCGATATCCCACTTCACGCCCCAAGCGGCTTCCGGCGTTTTATCAGCGGCTTCCAGCATGACAATGTTTGAAAACCGAAACCCCTGCGCTTCACCACCGCAAAAGCGGTTTAGAAACGTCGCAAGGACTTCGGGATTACTGGAGCTGATTGTCAGCTTGTTTGAGCACCAATTTGCCATTCGGATCTCCTTATGCGGCCATGAGTCGGCTTAGTTGTTCTTGAGCAAAGTGACTGCCTGACGCTTGTATATGCCGTGTTAAGCGTTCTGCATTGGACTGACGCACATAGACTGTGAACCAGACACATTGCATCGGCGTTCCCTTCTGTAGTAGCAATGTCTCAGCCGCACCGGTATCACGAGGATGGGCTTTAACGTGCTGAATGAGCGCCAACAGATTTACGTTTTGCTGGCGCGTCAGTGTGTACATGCTGTCTAGCAGGGTTTCGCGGCAATCCATGACACTCTTCATCTATTATCGGTTAAATCAAGTATATAGGCCGGACACTCTATAGACAAACCCTGTTCACCGTGGCCAAAAGCGGAGACCTCTTGGTTGAAAGGTGACGGCAAAGCCTTACTAAAATTGCATAAAAGCTAGACAAATTGGGGAGGTGTATTTATATTCGATCATACGGAATATAGAAGGAGACCCGCAATGTATAAGCTTATCGCCCTGTCTGCCACCGCCATTATCTTGTCAGGCTGCATGCAGCCATATGCCAAAACCCAAGCGCCCAGCCGTATTGTGATGCCTCAACCCCAAGTTGAAGCACAGCCTCCGGCATCCGAGCGCCAAGCTACGACAAAGCGTACCGTGCAGCGAAGCACGTCGCCTTCGCATATAACCCCTACCAAAACGGTAAAAACCGCATCGGTACCGGTCACACCTAAGCCCGTTCCGGAACCGGAATACGTCATTCCTCGCTTGGAGAAAGTGAGTGCAGATTCCGTTAGCACTCAGCCGGTGAACATCGAAATCCAGTAACGGGGATGCACCCATGTCGGAAAAGGTTCAACACCCACCACATGATCAGGAATCGCACGAGCCGCAAGCGCCTTCAGTTCGGCGTGTGATGTTCTGGTTCAGTATCACTATATCGGTGGTCTACATACTGGCCGAAGTCGCTTTCAACATTAAGCTGCTCGATGTGGTGGGTGGTGATGCTGACACGGACAAGATCAAAAACATCGAAATGATGGGCCGAACCCTGTCCTCTTTGGGGTTTGGCCTGTTGGTTGGCCGCTGGTACTACCGCCGACGCATTAAGCGGCATAAGCCGGCAGAAAACGCCGGGCTGTCGTCTCTGGTGTTCTTCGTCTTTGCGTGCGCATCGATCGTTTTTGGTGTGACCCAGCACTTTGCCGTTCAGGCATTCAGCCACAGTAGACCTGCAGAAGACCGGATCGATGCTTATCTGCTGCTGTCGCTTAAACAGGGCGTAGCCACCAACCGCGCTAGCCTGGAAGGCTTCGAGTACGTGAACGATCATCTGGACGGCGCGGACTCCAAAACCATGCTGGCACTGATGGGCCCCATGGTATATGCCGACACCGCTTTCCGAGAACGCATCCGTACTGATTGGCCTCGCTACGTACGCCGCATCGCTGTTAACCAACACACAGAGATCGCGCCCGAGCTGTATAACGGTTACGTGGACATTTCAAATAGCCGCGCCGATGTCTACGAGCTCTACAGGACGCTTGATCGAAAGATCCGTGAAACGATTAGCACTGAAGCAGAAAAAGCCTACCAGGACATCCGCAAGGACTACTACAAGCGATTCCGTCGTGGTGTCAGTCGTAACTCTTCAAGAGGCCAACGCTACTACCGGGCACTCAACGACAATCTGATTCGCAACGCCGGTATTTCAATACCCCGCGCCCCTTGGCGGGTAGAGGACAAGGCCGGATTTATCCGGCACTTCAAGCTTTACAAACAATCAACCGAAGTGCTTCACGAGCGCATCAACCGTGAACTTGCCAAACAAGGCACCCGTATACAGATGATGGTCCATGACCGAAAATCGAAATCGGGAACATCCGTTGATTACAACTGGTCGGCCAAAACCTTTTACGAATCCCGGTACCTGAATCACAACCTGGCATACGTACTGATGGAAGAGTCCGGTACCGTCATGCCATGGGTCAAGATCAATGACCCTCAGTACGGATTGGGG